>JABZYV010000043.1:0-13569 GCA_015264955.1 Streptococcus sp.
CTGTGAAAGTTATCGAAATCGACGGACAAGGACGTATCAACTTATCACGTAAAGCATTATTACCAAAAGAAGATAAAGAATAATCTTTCCATTCTAGCCTCTGCATTTAGCAGGGGCTTTTTTATTTCTTCAAAAAGTACATCAATAGAGCACTTCATGGATTCTTTGATATTCGCAAAAAAACGACAAATATGATATTCTTATAGAGTATATAGGGTGGTGGAATCTGCCCAAAGGAATCAATTTAAATAATAGAAAATGAGAGGTAAACCATGAGTTCAATTAAAATCATCGCACTTGGTGGTGTGAGAGAAAACGGTAAGAGCTTATATGCCGTTGAAGTGGAAGAAGAGATCTTCGTTTTAGATTGCGGTCTTGTCTATCCAGAAGATGAACTATTAGGGATTGATGTTGTCATTCCTGATTTCACATACTTAGAAGAAAATAGAGACCGTATTGCTGGGGTCTTCTTAACGCACGGGCATGCCGATGCTGTAGGAGCCTTGCCTTATTTCTTACAAAACATCGATGCACCGGTATTCGGTTCAAAATTAACGATTGCACTTGCAAAATACTATGTAGAGTCTTCAAACGTTGTTAAAGGATTTGACGACTATCATGAAGTAACAGAAAATACAGAGATTGATTTTCCAACAGCAACTGTGAAGTTCTTTAAAACAACGCACACCATTCCAGATTCATTAGCGATTGTCATCAAGACAAGCGAAGGAAATATTGTGTATACTGGGGACTTCAAATTCGACCAAAGTGCTGCAGTGGAATATCAAACAAACTTTGGACGTATCGCAGACGTAGGTGAAGACTATGTATTAGCACTACTTAGTGATTCAAGTGACGCTGAAAGCACTGTCGAAAACGTCAGCGACCGTAAAGTGGCCGAAACGATGTTGGAAACATTCCTCAATGCGGAAGGCCGTATTATCGTTGCCTGCGTTGCAAGTAATATTTTACGAATCCAACAAGTCATTAATGCAGCCTTCGAGTCAGGACGCAAGATTTTCCTAACAGGATCTGAGCTTGAAGAAATCGTCAATATCGCATTAAGCTTGAATAAATTAACAGTTCCTGATAAAGAGTTAATCGTGAATTTCAATCAAATGAAGAAATTAGCCGATGATGAATTAGTCATCCTTGAAACTGGAAATGCCGGAGAGCCAATTAAAGCCTTGCAAAAGATGGCGCTTGGACGTCACCGTCAAGTGAACTTACACGAAGGCGACTTAGTGTATATCGCAACAACTCCATCTGTGGCAATGGAAACACAAATCGCTCGCACAAAAGACTTAATCTACCGTGCGGATGCGGAAGTGTTCGAAATGGCTAATAGCAAAAAATCAAGTGGTCACGCAACTCCAAACGACTTGAAACTGATGATGAACTTACTTCAACCAACATTCTTTATCCCAGTTCAAGGGGAGTATCGTAGCCTCTTAGCACATGCAGAACTTGCGAACGAATTAGGAATTCCATATAAAAACATCTTCATTCCTGGTAAAGGAGATGTCGTGGAAATCGAAAATGGCCGCATGAGCGTTACTGGACAAGTTCCAGCAGGAAATGTTTTAGTAGACGGAATCGGTGTGGGAGATATCGGAAATATCGTTCTAAAAGACCGTAAGATTCTTTCAGAAGACGGTGTATTCGTTGCAGTTGTGACGATTTCAAGACGTCTAGGAAAAATCCTTAGCGGCCCACAAATCATTTCACGCGGATTCGTGTATATGAAGACGAGTGAAGAACTCTTAACAGAAGCGCAAAAGATTGTGACAGAAGTTGTCGAAGAAAACTTGGCTAGTGATGATTTCGAATGGCCACGCCTTAAACAAGAAGTCAGAGACGCATTAAGTCGTTACTTATTCGATAAAACAAAACGTCGCCCAGTCATCTTACCGATGATTATGGAAGCTTCTAACTATAAGAAATAATTGGATTTAAGGAGATTAGAATGAATTCAAAAGCAGTAAAAATCTTACTTGAAGTACTTGGAGCCGTTGTGGTTTCAGTAGTCTTATCTTTCATTCCGAAAGAATCATTACCATTTGTCGTAGACCTTGCGATTATCCCATTAATCTTCGTGGCATTACGTCGAGGTTTAGTGTGGGGATGTATTGCAAGCACCTTGTTTGGTGTCATCCATATGTTCATTCATCCAAGTGGAGCAGGATACTTTATGGTTCCTTTCCACGATTCTGTAATGGCATACGGATTCGTAGGTGTTGCAGGATTCTTTGCTCGTAACACTGTTCGTACAGCTTTCAATGCGCGTACGTCTTCAACAACATTAAACGTTGTGACAGCAAGCATTATTGCAACATTTGTGAGCTATGGTATGCATGCGATTGGTACAGCGATTGGTGCACCATCGTTATTCTCAGCTGATAAAGTAGCCTTAGCACAAGGTTTCTTCGGCTTTGGCATGAGCTTTGTTGTGACATTAGTAGTGACACTTGTATGTTTAGTAACACCAATTTACGTGAAACGTTCGCTATACATTCCAAAAGGAACACGTTTCTTATCACGTCGCGAACAATCACATTTATTAAACGATTAATAGTAAAAAAGAGAAAGACCCTGATTCGTCGCGGTCTTTTTTCTTTCAATTTTGAGAGGAGAGCCAATGGCATTTATTAGTTCGATTCTTTATATCATCATTTTACTCAATACCATTGCCGCAATTATCACGGTGTTTCGTGAGCCTCGTGAAATTGCTGCGACATGGGGATGGTTGATTGTCCTTGTGATGTTACCGGTCATCGGATTTATCATCTACTTCTTCTTTGGTAGACGTATTCGTAAAAAACGCATCTTTAATTTGCGCGCCCAAGAAACAGTCGGCCTGCAAGAATTAGTCGAGCAGCAGCAACGAGACTTGGCCTATACGAAGGAGAAAATCGGTCCTGCGAAATTTCGCTTTAAGAACCCGTACCAAGAAGAATTAGCATCCTTCTTCCTGGAAGCCGATGATGCGATTATTACCGAGAATAATGATGTAGAGATTTTTGTGGACGGACAAGAGAAGTTTGACCGTCTAAAAGAAGATATTAAAAACGCCAAACATCATATTCACTTACTTTATTACATCTTCAACCAAGATGAAATTGGCGAAGAAATCATGCAACTCTTGATCGATAAAGCCCAACAAGGGGTCGAAGTGCTTGTCATTTATGATGCCCTAGGGTCACGTATGACACGCAATTCTTTCTGGAATAAGCTGCATGAAGCAGGCGGTCAGTCTGTTGCCTTCTTCGGGTACACACTTGGGTTTATCAACTGGCGTATTAACTACCGTAACCACCGTAAGATTGCGGTCATTGACGGTAAAATCGGTTATGTTGGCGGTTTTAATGTTGGCGATGAATATTTAGGCAAAGGCCCGCTTGGCGCTTGGCGTGATACGCATATTCGTATTGCCGGAGATGCGGTCTATTCATTGCAATCGCGATTCTTAGTCGATTGGAATGCCGCGGTTAAAGAGGAAAAAAGACGTGAATTTATTCCTGAGTATTTTCCGTTAACTGAAACCAAGGGAGAAAATACGATGCAAATCGTCTCAACTGGTCCAGATAGCGATGTTCAGAAAATCAAGTTTGGCCTTGTGAAGATGATTTTAATGGCGAAGAAATCAGTGTGGATTCAAACTCCATACTTTATCCCGGATGAGAGTATTCAAGAGGCGCTGTCAATTGCCGCGATGTCTGGAGTGGACGTGCGCATCATGATTCCATGTAAGCCGGACCATCCAGTCGTCTACCGTGCGACAGAATACTATTCAAGCCAATTATTGAAATCGGGCGTGAAGATTTACGTGTATCAAAAAGGATTCCTTCATGCCAAGACAATGGTCGTCGATGGTGAAATGGCAACCGTTGGGACTTCGAATTTCGATATGAGAAGTTTCCGCTTAAACTTCGAAGTGAATGCCTTCGTTTATAACGAACAGTTCGCTAAAAAAGTCGAAGAGGAATTCGTAAATGATCTGAAAAACTGTACTATTGCTAATGAAAAATACTTCGAAAAACAAGACCGCTGGAAGAGATTTAAACAGAAGTTTGCAAGATTATTTGCACCTATCTTATAGTTATTAATAAGATTAAAAAATGCACTCACAATAGCATTTGTGAGTGCATTTTTTTTATTGCCTTAATCGAAAAAGTCCAAATATGGACATGTCCATATTTGGACATTTTAGCCTTGGCTCAATTTGATTGAAAAAAATATTACCATATTTGGTAATTACCAAATATGGTAATCGCAGGTTTAATCTAATTCCATGCAAGCGACGATTTGTTCCACATTCAAGATGTGAGTGATGTTTGATCCTTGTTCTAGGAACACAAAATGATTATTCATTTGGATAGGGCTCTTAATCATACCGTTCTTCGTGAATGTAATTAAATTCCCAGCGTTATCGTATTTCTCGAAGTGGAGAACGATTGGTTTCTTGAAGTAGAAACTATGGTGAATTTGTTCAACCACGTCGATCAGTGGCATTACAGTTGGTTTAAAGAACACATCTCTTTCTTCATATTCTTCTTGAGAGACTTGTAGTTTATTAATGAATGGTTTGATAAATGATGTAAATGTTGATTTGCGTTGTTCCATTTTCGATACCTCCGAACATTTGTTTGCATATTTATTATACGAACAAATGTTCTAAAAAGCAATAGAAAAGAAAAAATTTTTCTAAAAAAGTTGTGTTTCTTCCTATTTATAAAGTTTGAGTTTGGCCGATAATATGGGGAATTAACGTTTGAATGAAAGCAAAATAAAGTTTATAATAGTTAAGAAAAGCATTTTACTATTCGTGAAAGCGAATGGATTGGAGGTGTCACATGAGTCAAGAGATTCTAAATTCTGTTTTGGCCATTGAGTCTGAAGCAAAAGCGTTGAAGGAAAAGTTCGAGGAACAATTATCCCAAACGAATGCTGCGACAGATCAACGAGTTAACGAAGCTAAATCGAATATGGAACATTCGTTAGAAGTCTACAAAGCTGAGTTGAAAGAAAAAAATCAACAAAAGAAAGCAGAGTTCGAAGCGAAAGTGAAAGAAGACGAATTAGCAGAAATTGCTGCGCTGAAAGAACGTTTCAATCATCTGAAACAGGATTTAGTTCAGGATACTGTGAAGGAGGTGTTGAAGAGATATGGCAATAGCTAAAATGAATAAGGTGATGTTGATTGCCCCAACGGACAAACAAAATGACCTATTGGATGCTATTCAAGAATTACAATCTTTAGAAGTAACCTCGCTAGAACAGGCAAAAGAACTATTTACCGAAAATTCCATCGCTTTACAAGAAGCCGATGCAGAGGAAATGAACGCTCTTCAACAGAAATTCGAAGGGATTCATGCGGCTATTACTTTTGTCGAAAAAAATCAAAAGCAACCGTCATTAATTCAAAAGTTAAAAACGCCAAGAGAGCAATTTGCACTTTCTGAATTACAAAAAGAAGTACAAAAATGGGACACTGACGCCTTAGTGGAACATGTTGAAAGTATTCGTAACACACTTCGCAAAAAGGATGACGAATTAAAAGAGCTTCGTGAAAAAGAGGCTTTGCTTCGTAAGTGGAGCGCCCTTGATTTCTATCCGAAAGATATCTTTAAACATCCATATACGAAAACGAAAATGGGGACGATTCCTCAAGCAACGGATAATGCGTACTTGGACGGATTAAAAGAGAGCGAATTGATTTCTGTTCACGAAGTGTATCACACACGTGAAGAAATCGGAGTATTGGTGACATATCCACGAAAAGCACAACAAGCTGCCAAAGAAGAGTTAGCGAAAGCACACTTCAGTATTATATGGTACGCGTTTGAAGAAGCTCCTTCTGTTGAGTTGGAGAAAAATCTTAAAGCGCAACAAGCAGTTGTGGATGCTAAGAAGAAAGTGTTAGATGACTTACAAGAAGAAAAAGACCTTCTTCGCAAGTTACAGCTTTCTGCGGAAGTTACTTATAACGAATTACAAAAAGAACAAGCCAAAAATGGATTGGTGAATGGTCAACATGTATTCGTGCTTCAAGGATGGTTAACTACAAAAGCAGTCGATGACGTTGAAGTTCAACTCAAAGAAAAGTTAGGAGAAGGCGAATATGTCTTCTTACCACTCGAGATTGCTGAAGAAGAATACGAAGAAGTGCCAACGGTTTTAGAAAACAATGCCTTCTTACAACCATTCGAAAATCTAACAGAAATGTATGGTTTACCAAAATACGGAGAATTAGACCCAACGCCTTATACAGCACCATTCTATCTCGTCTTCTTCGGGATGATGGCAGCGGACTTAGGATACGGAGCGCTTCTCTGGTTGGGAACATTCATCATGTTGAAGTTCTTCCATTTTGATAAAGGAATGAATCGCAACTTGAAGTTCTTCCACTTACTAAGCTACCCAGTAATGATCTGGGGGATTATTTTTGGATCAGCATTCGGTGCGGATTTACCATTCCAGCCACTATCACTTTCAAAAGACCTTATTACGATTATGATCTTATCGATTATCTTCGGGGTTATTCAAATTATGGTCGGCTTATCACTTGGGGCTTACTCAAATCTAAAGAAAAAAGCTTATGTTGATGCCTATACGAGTCATCTAGGATGGTTAGCAATTATTACGGGAATCATTCTTTATGTCTTAGGCTCAATGGTACTCAATATTTCTTGGATTGCGACAATCGGTTCATCGATTGCGATTATTGCAGCCGTTGCGATTGTAGTCGTAACTGTCCTATCGAGCGAAAACAAGTGGGGCGGTTTAGCGAGCGGTCTATATAACTTGTACGGAATTAGTGGATACGTAGCAGACGTCGTGAGTTACACACGTTTAATGGCGCTAGCTGTATCAGGGGGAAGTATCGCGAGTGCGTTCAATATGTTGGTAGGATTCCTTCCACCAATTGCACGTTTCACAGCAGGTATCTTCTTAATCGTAGCCTTACAAGGGTTGAATATTTTCCTTTCATTCCTTGGAGCTTACGTTCATGGCTTACGTCTACAGTTCGTTGAATTCTTTGGTAAATTCTACGACGGCGGCGGACGCGCATTAAAACCGTTCAAAACATATGAAAAATACGTTGATATTAAACAACAGAAATCAGAATAAATGGAGGAAATATAATTATGACAAACTGGTTAACATTTTTCGCTGAAAATGGTGGAGGGCAAATCTTTGCTGCTCTAGGGATGGCAATTGCCATTATCTTCTCAGGGATTGGATCATCAAAAGGGGTAGGGATTGCCGGTGAAGCAGCAGCTGCCTTAATTAAAGAACAACCTGAAAAATTCGTTCAAGCATTAATCTTACAACTATTACCTGGTACACAAGGGATCTACGGATTCATCGTTGCTTTCTTCATCATGATTAACATGTCAGCTTCAATGACTTTAGCAGCTGGTTTATACTTATTAATGGCAGCTTTACCAATCGCATTCACTGGTTTATTCTCAGGGATTGCCCAAGGTAAAGTAGCAGCAGCAGGTGTACAAATCTTAGCGAAAAAACCTGAAGAATCTACTAAAGGGATTATCTTTGCCGCAATGGTTGAAACTTACGCAATCTTAGGATTACTTGCTTCTATCTTAATTATCATTAACAAAGGTTAAGAGGAGGGGTATTCTTGAAAGATTTAGAGCAACTAAAACAACTTATTCTAGCGGATTTAGAAAAAGAATCAAAGCAGCGAATTGAGGTTGCTACTAAAGAACAAGAAGAACGCATCAATCAAATGAATGCACAATATTCGCAACAAGAAATGGCGAAGAAAACTGCATTAAAACAAGAAGCAAAATCACAATACGAAAAAGAGCAACAGACTATTTTGAACGCAAGTAAAAAAGAAGTCTTGCGCGTCAAACGTGAACTTCTTGAAAGTGTATTTGAGGACGTTCTACAAGTAATGTCTACCTGGAGCGGGGAAACATTACGTCTCTTTATCGAGTCAGCTATTCGCAATTTACCAAAACAACAACAAACAACACTAACTTTTGGAGAGGAAACTGTTTCTCGTTTGAGTGATGAAGAAAAACATGCGTTAACTTCGCAATTTGCCTTTGTCCATATCGACGAAGCAACACTTCCAAAGAAAGCGGGATTTGTGTTGAAACAAGAAGGTATCGAATATAACTATTTATTCGAATCATTAATTGAAGATTTAAAAGAAGAATATTCACCTATCTTAGCTAGAAAAGCATTCATTGGGTAAGGAGGGATGGAATGAATGATTTAGCCTATTCAGGAGTGAATACGACCGTTCGTATTCTTGAACAGCAATTACTGTCCAAGGAACAATTGAATGGGATTCTCGTATCTAAATCCTTACAACAAGCATTAGAAGCCTTGCAAAAGACAAGTTATGAGGTAGATGTACAAGAAGTTCTTGAATCAAGACAGTTCGACCCAGTCCTAGATGCCCATTTGAAGCGCAACTATGATGAGGTGTTAGAACTCATTCCGGATGCATCACTCCTTGATGTATTCTCGATTCGTTACACTTACCATAATTTAAAAGTTCTTCTGAAATCGAAGTTCTCAGGAAAAGACTTAAAACATTTATGTGTACCGTTAGGACGTTATTCCCTCGACACATTAAATCAATTAGTCGAAACTCAAGATTCTCTCGATGTACCAGACATCATGATTGAAGGAGTTCGTGAAGCGTATGCCGATTTTGAAAACTTTGGTCGCCTCGAAGCAGCCGATGTATTTATGGATCGCTACTATTTCAAACATCTTCGACTCATCGACCGTACAATGAATCAAGAGGCCATCCATCAAATCGTGAACATTATGATTGATATGGAAAACATTACGACTTTAATTCGTGCCACAAAGCAAAAACAATCACGCTCATTCTTAATTGGGGTATTGTCTAGCGAAGGTACTGTAGATAAGACGTTATTAATCGACGAAGTGCATGAAAAGGGCACAGAGGCTCTTGTTGACCTTTATCGTCATGTTCCATACTATGACAAGTTTGTTGCGATTTTAGAACAGGAAGAACATCCAGTCTTTGCATTGGAATTATTAAAAGAAGAATTGATTCATCAAATTCTAGAAGAAGCGACTTTTGAACCATTTGGGCCGCTGCCAAGTCTAGCGTATATTCATGCGCTTGAGATGGAAGTCAAAAACCTCCGTCTATTACTGGTCGGTGTGGACAATGAGTTTACAGAAGAACAATTAAGAGAAAGGATGCGACCAGTTTATGTCTCATAAAATTGCCGTAGTTGGCGACAAAGATTCCATCCTTCCTTTTAAAATTTTAGGATTTAACGTGTATCCTTGCCACGATGCGCAAACAGCACGAAGGATGATTGATGAACTTAGTGAAGAGGAAGTCGGCATCATTTATGTAACGGAAGCAATTGCTAGTCAGATTCCGGAAACGATTCGTCGTTATGATGCGGAAATTTCACCAGCCATCATTCTTATTCCAAACCATAAAGGGTCTTTAGGAATTGGAAAATCAAGAATTCAAGAAAATGTTGAAAAAGCGGTTGGACAAAACATCTTATAACCAACCAATACACGAAACTTAGGGAGGTACCTCAGTGAAGATCGGAAGAATCGTAAAAGTATCAGGTCCTCTTGTGACTGCTGAAGGAATGGAAGACGCGAATATTCAAGATATTTGTCGTGTAGGTCATCTAGGCCTTATCGGTGAAATCATCGAAATGCGTAAAGATATTGCATCCATTCAAGTATATGAAGAAACTTCAGGAATTGGACCAGGAGAACCCGTCGAAACAACAGGGGAAGCATTATCTGTTGAATTGGCACCAGGGATTGTATCTCAAATGTTTGATGGGATTCAACGTCCCCTCAATAAATTTAAAGAAGTATCACAAAGTGACTTCTTAGTCCGCGGAACAAACGTGGATGCACTTGACCGTGAAAAAGAGTGGGAATTCATTCCTACTGCATCAGTTGGTCAAGAAGTCGAAGCCGGAGACATTATTGGTTATGTACAAGAAACAAAAGTTGTACAACATAAAATCATGGTGCCTTACGGTGTGAAAGGTAAATTAGTAAAAGTGGAAGCTGGAAACTTCAAAATTGAAGATACAGTGTACCAAGTCGAAACAGAATCAGGCGTACGTGATTTCAACTTAATTCAACGTTGGCCAGTACGTCGTGGTCGTCCATATAAAGTAAAGAAAAACACTGAAGTTCCAATGTTAACAGGACAACGTGTTATCGATACTTTCTTCCCAGTAACAAAAGGGGGAGCAGCAGCTGTACCAGGACCATTCGGAGCTGGTAAAACAGTGGTGCAACACCAAATTGCGAAATGGGCTGACGTGGATATCGTAGTATACGTAGGTTGTGGGGAACGTGGAAACGAAATGACAGACGTATTGAACGAATTCCCTGAATTGATTGACCCAACAACAGGTGAATCTATCATGGAACGTACCATCTTAATCGCCAACACTTCTAACATGCCGGTAGCGGCTCGTGAAGCGTCTATTTACACAGGTATCACAATTGCGGAATACTTCCGTGATATGGGATATAACGTAGCCATCATGGCGGACTCAACATCACGTTGGGCAGAAGCGCTTCGTGAAATGTCTGGACGTTTAGAAGAAATGCCAGGGGACGAAGGTTACCCAGCATACTTAGGAAGCCGTATCGCAGAATACTACGAACGTGCAGGACGTGTTGAAACATTAGGTAGCGATGGCCGTGAAGGTACAATTACAGCAATCGGTGCCGTATCACCTCCAGGGGGAGATACATCAGAACCAGTTACACAAAATACATTACGTGTAGCGAAAGTATTCTGGGGATTAGATGCAACATTGGCGCAAAAACGTCACTTCCCATCTATGAACTGGTTAACGTCTTACTCATTGTATGATCCAGAAGTTGGTAAATACATGGACGAAAACGTGCATGCAAACTGGTCTGAATTTGTTCAACATGCAATGAATACATTACAAGAAGAAGCAAGCTTAGAAGAAATCGTTCGTTTAGTTGGTCTTGAATCATTATCTGAACGTGACCGCCTAACGATGATGACTGCTAAAATGCTTCGTGAAGACTTCTTACAACAAAATGCGTTTGACGATGTCGATACATTCTCATCTCGTGAGAAACAATATCGCATGTTAGAACTCATCTTGACATTTGAAAAAGAAGCGCGTCGTGCGATGAAACTTGGTTCATACTATGCTGAAATCATCGACGGAACAGAAGATGTGCGTGACCGTATCGCACGTTCAAAATATATTCCAGAATCTGAAATTGCTCGTTTCGATGAAATCAGAGAGCAAATTAAAACGGATATCGAAAAAACAATTCAACATGGAGGGATGACACATGCTTAAAGAGTATCGTACGATTAGTGAAGTTGTTGGCCCTTTAATGATGGTTGAACAAGTCGAAGGCGTTAAATATGATGAGTTGGTTGAAATCCAATTACAAAATGGTGAATTGCGTCATGGACAAGTACTAGAAGTAAACGAAGATAAAGCAATGGTTCAGATTTTCGAAGGACCAAGCGGAATCAACATTCGTGATACAAAAGTACGTTTCCGTGGTAAACCATTATCATTAAACGTATCAGAAGACATGATTGGTCGTATTTTCGATGGGATGGGGAACGTTATGGATGATGGCCCTGAAATCCTTCCAGAAGCGACTCTAGACGTAAACGGACAAGCAATTAACCCAGTTTCTCGTGACTATCCGGATGAATTTATCCAAACAGGGATTTCTGCGATTGACCACTTGAACACTCTTGTTCGTGGACAAAAATTACCAGTATTCTCTGGTTCAGGGCTTCCTCACAAAGAGTTAGCAGCCCAAATCGCACGTCAAGCGACTGTATTAAATAGCGACGAAAAATTCGCGGTAGTATTTGCTGCAATGGGGATTACGTTCGACGAAGCGGAATACTTCATGGAAGACTTCCGTAAGACAGGGGCGATTGACCGTTCAGTGATGTTCCTAAACTTAGCGAGCGACCCAGCCATCGAACGTATTGCGACACCAAAAATCGCATTAACAACAGCTGAGTACTTAGCGTTTGAAAAAGGAATGCACGTTTTAGTTATCATGACAGACATGACAAACTACTGTGAAGCGCTTCGTGAAATTTCAGCGGCTCGTCGTGAAGTTCCAGGACGTCGTGGATATCCAGGTTACTTATATACAAACCTTTCAACAATCTACGAACGTGCAGGACGTATCGTTGGTAAGCCAGGATCGGTAACTCAAATCCCAATCCTTTCAATGCCTGAAGATGATATTACTCACCCAATTCCTGACTTAACAGGATATATCACAGAAGGACAAATCATTTTGGACCGTGCTCTTGATAAACAAGGGATTCAACCTCCAATTAACGTATTGCCTTCATTATCTCGTCTAAAAGATAAAGGTTCAGGTGAAGGAAAGACTCGTAAGGACCACGCACCAACGATGAACCAATTATTCGCGGCGTATGCAACTGGTAAACAAGCCAAAGAACTTGCGGTTGTATTAGGGGAATCTGCATTATCAAAAACTGATAAGAAATATGTAGAGTTCACAGAACGTTTTGAACGTGAATATGTTGGACAAGGCTTCTATACGAACCGTTCTATCCAAGAAACATTAGACCTTGGATGGGAACTCTTATCAATCCTTCCACGTACGGAATTGAAACGTATTAAGGATGAGTTATTAGATGAATACCTTCCGGAAGGGGAGTGATTCCTTTGACACGATTGAATGTCAAACCAACCCGTATGGAGTTGACGAAATTAAAGCATCGTCTTGTCGTGTCGAAAAGGGGGCATAAACTCCTAAAGGATAAACAAGATGAGTTAATGCGTCAGTTCATCGAATTAATTCGTAAAAACAATGCGTTACGAGAGGCGGTTGAAAATCGTCTTGTGGCAGGGATGAAGAGCTTTGTTCTAGCGAAAGCAACATTAGAAGAAGCGTTCATCGAAGAGCTTGTGGCGATTCCACCACAAAGCGTAACCTTGGATTTACAAGAAAAGAACATTATGAGTGTGTATGTTCCAGAAATGCATTTCACTGTGACAGATGAAAACGAAGAGAGTGACTTCAAATATGGGTACTTGAACTCGAACAGTGAAATTGACGACTCTGTAGAACAAATCTCAGATGTATTAAATGATCTACTAGAGTTGACAGAGATTGAAAAAACTTGCCAATTACTAGCAGACGAAATCGAAAAAACAAGACGTCGTGTAAACGCGCTTGAATATCGATTGATCCCACAATTAGAAGAAACGATTTACTTTATCGAAATGAAACTTGAAGAAAACGAGCGCGCAAGCATTACTCGTATTATGAAAGTGAAAGATATGGGACAAAAATAAAGAAAAGAGGACTCCTAGCAGATGATGCTAGGGGTCTTTTTGATTTAATTTCGTTAAATTCTAGAAGAAATTATGAAAGCGTTTTAAATATAGCAAAATAGTACTAGTAAAGAGCAAAAAAGTCTAAGTCTCATCAATAAGAAAGTGCTAAAATTAATTATGGAAACGTTTTTACAAATCAAGGAGGGGTATTATGTATAAT
>JABZYV010000044.1:0-13000 GCA_015264955.1 Streptococcus sp.
CGGTAAGTATGGGATTCTCATATGCAGATGATACTCAAGAAGAAATGCATTATGGTGAAATTGCTAAATTCGCACAAGATAACCTTGATTTAGCGTTAGGACGAGGCGGTGACCAAGTCGTTGTCCGTTCTAAAAACGAAGAAACACGCTTCTATGGCGGTAAGAGTAATCCACTAGAAAAACGTACAAGAGTGCGTTCTCGCATGGTTTCTCAAGCATTAGAAAACCTTATTGCAGAAGCGGATCAAGTAATGGTTATGGGACATCAGTATCCAGATATGGACTGCATTGGTGGATGTTTAGGTATTCGAAGAATCGCTAAAATGCACGGTAAAACCTCATGGATTGTCACAAATCCAGAGCAATATTCGCATGATATCAAGAAATTGATGGAAGTAATCAAAGATAATGAACGTCTCTACTCTTCTATCGTAAATCCAGAAATGGCGGAAGCTCTACTGACTGAAAATACATTAGTGATTATTGTCGATGTAAGCAAGCCTTCCCTATGTGCTGCTCCATCGATTGTTAAAAAGGCCAATAAATTAGTGATTATCGACCATCACCGTCGTGGAGAGGAATTCCCTGAAAATCCTGACTTGGTTTATATTGAACCATATGCTTCATCTGTCGGTGAATTGATTACAGAATTGCTAGAATATCAATCTGAAGATGCTGAGAAACTTCAGCCAATCGAAGCAACAACCCTACTTGCTGGTATCATTGTAGATACGCGTAATTTCACGCTTCGTACAGGGTCTCGTACCTTTGATACAGCCAGCTATTTGAAATCCGTTGGTGCGGATACAATTCTGATTCAACGCTTGTTAAAAGAAAATGTAGATACGTACTTAATGCGTTCACATCTACTGAACTCGCTCGAAATGCTTCCTAACAATGTCGGAATTGTTCACGGTGAAGAAAATACCGTATATCCGACAGTCGTGGCTGCACAAACGGCCGATATGATGTTGTCGATGGAAAACATCGATGCTTCATTCGTGGTTACAAAACGTAATGACGGTCGTGTTGGGATTAGTGCCCGTAGTTTAGGAAACAAGAACGTACAACGCGTGATGGAAAAAATGGGTGGCGGCGGACATTTATCAAATGCCGCAACTCAGTTATCCGATATCACGATTGAAGAAGCAATCCGCCAATTAATTCAAGTGATTGAAGAAATTGGTAGTGAAATTAACTTATAATTAGGAGGAAGAAACATGAAAGTAATTTTCTTGAAAGATGTAAAAGGTAAAGGTAAAAAAGGTGACGTTAAAAACGTTGCAGACGGATACGCACAAAACTTCCTAATCAAAAATGGTTTAGCTAAAGAAGCAAATGCTGCAAACTTAGCAACTTTATCAGGACAAAAGAAAGCTGAAGCTAAACATAACGCTGAACTATTAGCAAAAGCCAAAGAAATTAAAGAGTTCTTAGAACGCGAAGATACAGTCGTAACGATTAAAGCAAAAGCAGGGGAAGATGGCCGTCTATTCGGAGCTATCCCAGCAAAACAAATCGCTGAAGAATTCAACAAGAAATTCAATGTTGAATTGGATCGTCGTAAATTCGAATTAGCAGCACCAATTCGTGCGTTAGGATACACTCGTGTTCCTGTTAAATTACACCACGATGTAACAGCGATTATGACTGTGAATATCGTTGCTCAATAATAAGAAATACTAAGGATTTTCCCGTTGTGGAGAATCCTTTTTCTTTTGGTTTTAATTATGTGATATAATTCACGAAGTTGTAAACAAACATTCCAGTTTCCATGCTAGAAAAGACTCAATCTTCTGTTTTATTACAGCGTTTTATGATACAATGAAACTGTATTTTTATGGTTATTTTTAGTAGAAAGGGTGTTTGAATGGAAGAACTATATCCAAATTTAGTTCCACCACAAAATATTGAGGCAGAAGAAGCCGTTCTTGGGTCTATTCTTCTTGCAAGTGACTCGATTATTTCGGTTATGGAATTTTTGACACCGGAAGATTTTTATCGTGTTTCTCATCAATTAATTTTTGCGGCAATGATTGAATTAAACCAAAACAATATCGATATTGACGCAATCACCGTTTCAGAGATTTTAAGACAAAAGAATCAAATGGAAAATATTGGTGGAGAAGTAACGTTAATCGAACTTCTTGATAAAGTGCCAACAGCAGCCAACGTAGAGTACTATACACAAATCGTTTTAGAAAAATCTACGCGCCGTAAATTAATTAAAACTTCGACAAATATTGTAAAAAATGCTTACCAAGAGGATGAACCAATTGCCAACGTCTTGGATACGGCTGAGAAGGATATTCTTTCTGTATCTGAAGGACGTAATAAGGCTGGTTTCATTCCAATTAGCTCGGTTCTTCGTACTGCTTATGAAAGCTTAGAAGAGCGTGCAAAAAACAACGGTGAGGTTACAGGGATTGCGACAGGATATATCGGTTTAGACAGAATGACGTCAGGGCTACATGCGGATGAGTTAATCATCTTAGCGGCTCGTCCATCTGTTGGTAAAACGGCCTTTGTATTGAATATTGCAAAGAACGTTGCCGTGAACCTGAACGAAACGGTAGCCATCTTCAGTCTTGAAATGGGTGCTGAGTCTCTAGTAGAGCGTATTATCTGCTCTCATGCCAGCATTAACGCAGGGCATTTGAAGACAGGTAAATTAACGCCTGAAGAATATACACAATATTTCGTGGCAACCGGAGCATTATCTGAAGCACCAATTTTTATTGATGATACTCCAGGGATTCGTGTTGCTGAGATTCGTGCAAAATGTCGTCGCTTAAAACAAGAGCGTAATAATCTTGGATTAATCGTCATCGACTACTTGCAGTTGATTGAAGGAAACGGAAAAGAGAGTCGTCAACAAGAGGTTTCTGAAATCTCTCGTAACTTGAAGAAATTAGCGAAGGAATTAAAAGTTCCCGTTATCGCACTTTCGCAATTATCGCGTGGTGTGGAACAACGTCAAGATAAACGACCAATCATGTCAGATATTCGTGAATCTGGATCTATCGAGCAAGACGCGGATATCGTAGCATTCTTATATCGTGATGATTACTATCGTCAAGAACCAGATGAGAATGGACATGTGCCAGAAGTGGAACCAAATAGTACCATCGAAGTGATTATCGAGAAAAACCGTAGCGGTCCTCGTGGAACGGTTGAATTGAACTTCATGAAAGAATTTAATAAATTTACAAATCTTGTGCCGGATGGAGTCGAGCAAAACGCTCCAATGGCCTAATCACAGACATTTAAATGAATAATACAAAGAAGAGGTGCGTCAAATGTCATCAGTAGTAGTAGTAGGAACACAATGGGGAGACGAAGGTAAAGGAAAAATTACAGACTTCCTCAGTGAAAATGCAGAAGTCATTGCCCGCTATCAAGGGGGAGACAATGCAGGACATACAATTCAATTCAATGGAGTGACTTATAAACTTCACTTAATTCCATCAGGGATTTTTTCACCAGAGAAAATCAGCGTGATCGGGAATGGGGTTGTATTGAATCCAAAATCTCTAATCACAGAACTTGCGTATTTACACGAAAGAAATGTGACTACTGATAACTTACGTATTTCAGACCGTGCGCATGTCATCTTGCCATACCACATTCGTTTAGACCAATTACAAGAAGAAGCTAAAGGCGACAACAAAATTGGAACAACGAATAAAGGGATTGGACCTTGCTACATGGATAAAGCAGCGCGTGTTGGGATTCGTGTGGCAGATTTACTAGACCGTGAAGTATTTGCGGAACGTCTAAGAATCAACTTAGCTGAAAAGAATCGTCTCTTTACTAAAATGTACGATGCAGAACCAATTGAGTTTGATGACATTTTCGAAGAGTACTACGAATATGGTCAACAAATGAAGAAATACGTTTGCGACACTTCAGTGATTTTAAATGACGCACTAGACAATGGCAAACGCGTATTATTCGAAGGCGCTCAAGGGGTTATGTTGGATATCGACCAAGGAACATATCCATTCGTAACTTCTTCTAACCCAGTTGCTGGTGGGGTTACTATCGGTAGCGGTGTTGGACCTTCAAAAATTGATAAAGTCGTTGGGGTATGTAAGGCATACACTTCTCGTGTAGGGGATGGACCTTTCCCAACAGAATTATTTGATGAAATCGGCTCACGTATTCGTGAAGTCGGACGTGAATACGGAACAACAACTGGACGTCCAAGACGTGTAGGTTGGTTCGATAGCGTTGTAATGCGCCACTCTAAACGTGTATCAGGTATTACAAACTTAAGCTTAAACAGTATTGACGTATTAACTGGTTTAGAAACAGTGAAAATCTGTGTGGCTTACCGTAAACCAAATGGAGAAGAAATTTCTCACTACCCAGCAAGCCTAGTAGAACTAGCACAATGCGAACCTGTGTATGAAGAATTACCAGGTTGGAACGAAGACATTACAGGATGCCGTTCACTTGAAGAGCTTCCTGAAAATGCACGCAACTATGTTCGTCGTATTTCAGAATTAGTCGGCGTACGAATTTCTACATTCAGTGTAGGACCAGATAGAGAACAAACCAACATTTTAGAAAGTGTTTGGGCATAAAAAAAGTAATAGAGTAAAGGAGGATTTATATGAAAAAAATCCTAGTTGTAGATGATGAGAAGCCAATCTCAGACATCGTCAAGTTTAGTCTTACAAAAGAGGGCTTTGAAGTAATCACAGCCTTTGACGGTGAAGAGGGTCTGGTGGCTTTCAACGAAAAAAATCCAGATTTAGTTATTTTAGACTTAATGTTACCGAAAATTGATGGCTTAGAAGTGTGCCGTGAAATCCGTAAAACAAGCAATGTCCCAATTATCATGGTGACAGCAAAAGACTCTGAAATCGATAAAGTTTTAGGTCTTGAACTTGGAGCCGATGACTATGTGACAAAACCTTTCTCAAACCGTGAGTTAATCGCGCGTGTGAAAGCAAACTTACGTCGTCAACAATTAGCTCCAGCGGAATCCGAAGAAGAAAAAACAGCTAACGAAATCGTATTAGGCTCACTCATTATCCATGAAGATGCTTATGTGGTTTCAAAACGTGGCGAAGAAATCGAATTAACGCACCGTGAGTTTGAATTACTTCACTACTTAGCAAAACATATCGGACAAGTAATCACACGTGAGCACTTGTTGCAAACGGTTTGGGGCTATGATTACTTCGGAGATGTGCGTACAGTGGACGTTACAGTACGTCGCTTACGTGAAAAAATCGAAGATACACCGAGTCACCCAACATGGATTATGACTCGTCGTGGGGTAGGTTACTACATTAAGACCCCAGATCAAGAAAAAGAAGCTTAAGATTGAAATGCGCTTTTCCTTGCCACCTATTCTACCGGCAAGAAAAGCGTATTTTGCTAAAAAGTAGAGGGGAAAATGACTCATGAAGAAAATGAAACGATTCTTTCGTTCCATTCAATTTAAGATTCCGATGCTGTTCATCTTGCTCTTAGTCATCTCGCTGCAACTCATTGTCGCAAACTTCTTAACTCAATTAGAGTCGCAAATGATTTCCAACTTCCAAGAACAAATCCAACTGCAAGTAGGGTTCTTGAAGAATAACGTGCAGCCGATTTTGGCAAAAGATGCGACTGATGAAGCGAAGATGTCTGAAATTTCGCAATTGCTACAAGATTATCCAACAGGAAATAGTATTGTCGAAATTCGCATCATGGACATGCAAGGATATATTTTGGGAACAACCAACCAAACGCAACAATCTGTTGTAGGAACGCGTTCAACAGAAGCGGACGTTCAACAAGTCGTTGTGTCGAATACCGTTCAAAGCTACAACTTCACGGAAGGCGAAACGCGTTATTGGAAATACGTTTCACCGATTGACCCAGTGAATACTGCTTCAGGAAATCCGGTTGGGATTATTTCGGTAACATCGAATATCGAATCGCGTTATACGCAAGTCAAAGATATCGGGGTTATCTTTATTAGTTCTTCTATCTTTGTCATTATTTTGGCGATCGTGATTACCGTGATGATTTCACAAGGGATTACGCGTCCAATCGCAGAGATGAAGCAACAAACTGAGCAAATCGCCGAAGGAAACTATACAGGTGAAGTGATGATTTACGGAGACGATGAGCTTGGTCAACTTGGACAAGCGATTAACGACCTCTCTGTGAAGATTAAAGAAGCACAAGAAGGAACCGAAGCGGAACGGCAAAGGCTGGATAGTGTCCTTCGTCATATGAGTGACGGGGTAATTGCGACCGACCGTCGTGGACGTATTGTGATTATCAATGCGGCTGCGTTAGATATTTTAAACTTACGTAGCGAACGTATTGTCGGTACACCACTATTAGATGTATTAAGACTCGACCGTACTGTGACTTTCAGGGATTTACTCGAGTCTCAAGAAGAACGTATGATTACGTTTGAAGAAGATGGCGAAGATACGATTGTTCAATGTGAGTTCTCAGTCATCCAACGTGAATCTGGATTTATTAGCGGTCTTGTCTGCGTCTTAACAGACGTTACCGAGCAAGAAAAAATCGACCGCGAACGTCGTAATTTCGTATCGAACGTTTCCCACGAATTACGTACCCCACTAACAAGTATTAAGAGTTATACAGAAGCGTTGGTGGATGGAGCATGGGAAAATAAAGAAATTGCGCCAGAATTCTTAAACGTTATCGAAACTGAAACAGACCGTATGATGCGTATGATTACGGACTTACTCAACTTATCGCGTATGGACCAAAACCGTCTTGAACTCGATAAGGAGTTCGTGAATATGAACGAGTTGGTGAAACATATTGCCAACCGTTTCGATATGGTGCTTTCAAGTGACCAATATCGTGAAAAGAACTACCGTATTTTAACGGATATTACACAACGCGACCTATGGGTTGAAATTGACCAAGATAAGATGACGCAAGTGCTGGATAATATTATTAATAATGCGATTAAATATTCTCCAGACGGGGGTCGTATTATCGTTCGTCTGATGGAAACTCATACCGACTTAATTGTCAGCGTCAGCGATGAAGGGTTAGGAATTCCGCGTAAGGATATTCCACACTTATTCGATCGATTCTATCGTGTAGATAAAGCTCGTTCAAGAGCGATGGGTGGTAGTGGTCTTGGACTGGCTATCGCGAAAGAAGTCGTTCAATTACACGGTGGTAAAATTTGGGTGAACAGTATTGAAAACAAAGGATCAACCTTCTTTGTTTCTCTACCTTATGTTCCATTTGAAGAGGACGGTGAATGGGATGAATTTTAAACGTTATCGAGCAATACTAACGGCGCTCTTTGTATTAATGGCCATTAGCTTTGTGTTTACGTATCTCATCGTAGTACGTCCGGTTGATTTCTTTACGAATCAAAAGCAAAATAATAATGTCGCAACGACACAAGATACAGGTGTGCAAGTTCGTGCAACTTATACAACAGAAGATGTGTTTAGACCAACTCGAATGGTTCTAACGAACAAAAATAAGTTCGAAATGACGAGCAGTGCTTCCATTATGAAGGAAGTCAATGCACACTTAAATAAACAATTTACGAATTTAACGCGTTTAGAAGTCATGGACGAGACTAGTTATGAAAATCTCGTCTTACGTGAAGCCAGAATTCAGATTTTATTTGATGGGTTGCATTCATTTGGAATTGTGAACCGATTCTTTGATGGAAATATCGACGACTTAAATAATGACCGTTTTTCTCGTATTGTGATTCGCACAGATGATCCTTCTACTGCTTACTTCATCAATGATGACACGAAACAACTCTACAGTGCTAAAGTAAATGAAAGTTTCAAAACATCATTAGAGGGATTATACGCGGATAGTGATTTTTACGAAGTTGAATCGTATCGTGGAAAAACAAAACAATTCTTTGTCGAACAAGATAATTTGAATGTGGAACAGTCTGCCTATTTAATCGAGCAGATTCCAATGAGTTTCTATATTACTCAGTTATTTACGAATCAATCAGAAATTCGTACGCGTGGAGACGGAAAGACCGTTGTATACAATGATAATTTATCGCAATTGAAATTAGACCGTACGACAAATGTGGTCACTTTCTTCGAGAACCGCTCAGGAGAGGAAACGTTACTATATACCAATAACTTAACGCAAACTTTCGGCCAGATGAAACGTCTTGGAGGCTGGCAAATGGGCGTGAGTCTATTCTCGGTAGATTTAAATAATAATCTCGTTGAATATGTTCGTTACGTGGATTCTTATCCAATCTTATCCAGTGGCAAAGAAGGTTTCACGCAAATAAAGGTCAATTCAACAGGAATCGAGAAAATGAGAACCTCATCACTGATTGCACAAACGCCTTTACCAACAAAGAGTAAAAAGGTGATGGTAGTGGGTGGAAAGACGATTGTCACTGAATTGTTGAACGAAGGATTTGTCATGAATGAGATTGAAGATATTCGTATCGGCTATTCATGGACAATCAGTAGTGAGAGTGTGCAAATCGTTGAGTTTACACCAACATGGTACATTAAAAAGAATGGTACTTGGAAGACTCTGGCTGAATTAAAAGCCGAGAAGAGTCAAACAGAACCAGCGAATGGACCGACAACAACGGGAGGTGACGCAGATGGATTTTAAGAGAAGTGCAGTCGTCCTCATCGTCTGCTTCTTTATCCTTGATTTATTCTTATTCGGATTAGTATGGCAAAAACGAACCGACACGAAAAATCCGTTGAATACAAGTATTAACGTCATCGACCAAATGAAGTTAGACGGAATTACATTACCAACGCTAAATGCGACGGTGGAGGCCGTTCCGATTATTCAAGTAACACCGGAATCTACAGATGGCAAATTGTCTAGCTTACCAAATCAAGTCGTAACGCTAGAAAAAAATATTATTAACGGGCAATTTGTGACACCAATCCAATTAGACTTAAGCGGATCTGTATCTGCAGATAGCTTTGCGGATTTAACAAAAATCGTTGAAAATAATCAAGTGACTTTTGGAGACCAATACACATGGTCGTCCTATAATCCGACTACACGTAAAGTGATTTATACGCAAAAAGCTGACAAGTTAACGATTATGGATGGTTCGAGTCAAATCATTTTCACGATTAATGCCAATGACCAAGTCGTAAGCTACGAACAGATTTATGCTGGAAGTGTGCAAGTACTTGGGAAAGAACGTGAATTGATTACAGCTCAAAAAGCGGTTGAGATTCTCTATTTAGCGGGACGAATTTCATCGAAGGCAACCGTTCAATCGGTGAAATTATCTTACTATCAATCGCTAGTGCTGAAAGATTTTTCAATTTACTCACCTGCGTGGTATATTGAAATACGTCAAGCTGATGGACAATTAATCGCCCGTCGTGTGGATGCGATTCATGGAACGGTTCTAGCGAATGAAACGCTAGAAACAACCAATACGCAAACACAGCGTACAACCACAAATAACACAACAACAACGCAAAGTGTACAACAACAATAAGAAGGGAATAAACATGCAAGAACAAGGTTTGAAAGTGAGTTTACTCGCGAGTGGTAGCTCGGGAAATGCTACTTACATCGAAACGCCAAAACAAAAAATATTAGTGGACTGTGGACTCACTGGTAAAGCCATTACTGCGCAAATGGAGAAGATTGATCGCTCCATTTCGGATGTGGATGCCATTCTCGTCACCCATGAACATTCTGACCATATTAAAGGAATTGGGGTTCTGGCTCGTAAGTACGGGATTCCAATTTATGCCAATGAAAAAACATGGCAAGCCATGGCTGGAAAGATTGGGAAAGTCGCTCTCGAACAACAGGAAATCTTCAATACCGGAGATACGCTAACGTTTGGAGACTTAGATGTCATGAGTTTTGCGGTTTCGCATGATGCGGCAGCTCCTCAATTTTATAGTTTCCAACGTGAAGGCAAGCAGTTCGTGATGCTGACAGACACGGGTTATGTGAGTGATAAGCTAAGAGGATTGTTGAAAAATGCAGATGCGTATCTCATCGAAAGCAACCATGATTTAGAAATGCTTCGAATGGGACCTTACGCTTGGCATTTGAAACAACGTATCTTAAGCGACAAGGGACACTTATCGAATGATGATGGCGCGCTTGCGATGTGTGAAATGATGGGGGACCGCACAAAACGGATTTATCTAGGCCACTTAAGTCAAGATAATAATATGAAGGAAATCGCCTATCAGACAGCCGAAAGCATCTTCCACACGCATGACAAAGGCGTTCATCAAGCATTCGAGTTATACCATACGGATCCGTATGAACCTACAAAGTTATTTACCGTTTAAAAACTTAGCAAGTTCGAAAGAGTTTTTTAAGTACTCTATAAGCTTTATTTCATATAAATTTCATATGAAAAAACTATTGTATATTTACAAATGAGAGGAGTGAGCAGATGTCACAAGAACAATTACAAAGAAAAAAATCATCGAAAGCTTTTAAAAATGGCTTTATCGGCGGATTATTGGGAGGAGCAGTCGCTGTTGCCGGAGGAGTTGGAATTATGGCTGTAACGAATCCAGCAAACCAAGCAACAACACCTGCTACACAACCCTCACAAACACAAGTGGAAACAACAAAAACATCCACAGCCACAAAAGGTGGAACAGAAATCACAAAAGTGGTTGCTGAAGTGAAGAACGCGGTTGTTTCAGTGATTAACAAACAATCAACTTCAAGAAATAACTTATACGGCACACAACAAACCGGAGGAGAATTAGCTACTGCGTCTGAAGGTAGTGGGGTCATTTATAAAAATGAGGGTGGATATGCCTATATCGTGACGAACTATCACGTTATTGCGAAATCACAAGAATTAGAAGTTCTTTTAGCAGACGGGACACGTGAAAAAGCTGAGCTTGTTGGTAGTGACCAATGGACAGACTTAGCGGTGATTCGTATTGCCAATACAAATGTTTCAACTGTCGCTGAATTTGCAAATTCTGATGATGTTGAAGTTGGACAAACCGCGATTGCGATTGGTTCTCCTCTTGGAAGTGAATTCGCAACAAGTGTAACGCAAGGAATCGTGTCAGCAACTAACCGTGCTGTTGCCACAGACGTTGATGGCGATGGACAAGAAGACTGGGTCGTAACGGCCATTCAAACAGATGCAGCGATTAACCCAGGGAACTCAGGTGGTGCGTTAATTAATAGCGCTGGCCAAGTCATCGGAATCAACTCAATGAAGATTTCTAAGTCGTCTGTTGAAGGGATGGGATTTGCAATTCCAAGTAACGAAGTTGTTTCGATTATTAAGCAACTCGAAGAAAATGGTAAAATCACTCGTCCAGCTCTTGGTATTTCAATGGTGAACTTAACGAGCGTGAATACACGTGTTATTCAACAAATGAACTTACCAGCCGATGTGAAGAGTGGGGTTGTGATTGCTGAAGTGGATTCTAAAGGAAGTGCCAAAGCAGCAGGGTTACAAGCCTACGATGTCATCGTTGAAATGGACGGACAAAAGATCGAAGGTATTCAAAACTTACGTAAAGTTCTTTACAGCCATAAAGTTGGCGATAAGATGGAAGTCACTTACTATAGAAATGGACAAAAACAAACAACAACAATTTCTCTAACAGAAACAAGCAGCCCAAGTTTATAGTAATAACGAACAAGGAGTCGGATAGCGAAGTGCTATTCGACTTTTTTTGTGTATTTCCACAAAGTTATCCACAAAAATGTGGATAATTCTGTGGAAAACTGTGGCATTAACAGCTTGTCAAGTCTGTGAAGTGGAAAATAGGTGTTGAAAATGGATAGGCTAAAAAGGGCTTAATTATAGGATTTTATTGAAAAAAGTTATTCACATGATAAAATTTTATTGTGGATAACTTTTGGGGTCAGTTACTTAAAACGTTGATATAACAAGGTTTTTATATACACAAACCCGGTGTGGATAACTGTGGATAACTGGTATTTTTACACCGGTTGGAAATATAACAATTAGATAACAAATAAAAATTTTGAATCTATATCTAGTGTTATTCATAAAAAAAGCCCAAAATTTAGGGGCGAACATGTGTACATGTGGATAACTTTGTGGATAACTGTGAAAAAAGGGATAAAACAAGCAATTTTTGTCAAAAAAAGGTAAGATAATTTGTGAAATGAGGGGATCAAATGAATATTACCATTGTGAGTGTAGGAAAACTGAAAGAAAAATATTTAAAACAAGGAATCGACGAATATGCGAAACGCTTAGGCAGCTACTGTAAGTTCCAAGTAGTAGAAGTGCCAGACGAAAAGGCTCCTGAAAATTTAAGCGAGAAAGAAATGGAACAAGTGCTCGAAAAAGAGGGAGAACGCATCCTTGCTAAAATTAAAGACGGGGACGTTGTTGTCGCAATGGCGATTGAAGGGGACTTAGTGAGTTCTGAACAATTGGCTAAAGAAATGGATAGCTTTGCGCTACACGGTAAGAGCTCGATGGTCTTTGTCATTGGTGGCTCTCTTGGGTTAAGTCCTGCTGTGAAAAAACGTGCCGACCGTAAAATCTCATTTGGGCGTATTACTTTACCCCATCAACTTATGAGACTTGTATTAACCGAACAAATTTACCGTGCATTTCGTATTAATGCAGGGCACGCTTATCATAAATAAGTAAAGATACTCATAGAAAAAGTGAAAAGAAAATGCAAAATGAAAATTGTATTTTCATACTATTTTCATAATGTACCTCTATACTCTAATTATTCCCAAAGAGAATATTTATCCTCCCAAATAAATATTTCTAATCCTTTTTTCCACCGGCCACGTGTCGGTGGTTTTTTATTTTGTATAGATATAAATTGACTATCCTTTTGACTTTCTATTATGATTAATTTATCAAGAGTATAATCTTTTTGTTATTAGTAACTTATCTTCTTTTAGAAGATGATACGATGGATGTAGAAGTAAAAACTATTGTTTAAGGATTAGACGAATTAAAAGAGCTTCTTGAAGTCGCTAAAGAGCAAACAGTCAGTCTTCAAGAAACTCTATATAAGAT
>JABZYV010000045.1:0-12766 GCA_015264955.1 Streptococcus sp.
GTCTTCTGCGATAATTGGCAATTCTCCGAGTTGCTCTTTCACCGCTTTAAATAAATCATACCCAGGACCCTTAACCCATTTCCCGATTGTTGCGTTTTCTGCTTCTGCTGGGATTTCCCAATAAGCTGAGAAACCTCTGAAGTGGTCGATACGAACGACATCAAACAATTCAAAACTTGCTTGTAGTCGTTTGCTCCACCAAGTGTATCCATCTTCTTTCATTGCTTCCCAATTATAAATTGGGTTCCCCCATAATTGACCTAGCGGAGAAAAATCATCCGCAGGACATCCAGCTACACAAAGTGGATTACCTTCTTCATCTGTTTTGAAGTAATGTGGTGTTGCCCACATTTCTACGCTGTCTGCTGCCACATAAATTGGCATATCACCAATAATTTGAATGAAGTTGTCATTGGCATATTTTTTAAGAGCATGCCATTGTTCATCAAAGAAGAATTGAGTTACACGGTGATATTCTAACTTATCCGCAAGGCGTGTGCGGTACTCAGCTAACGCATCTGGTTGACGACGTTTGATGGCTTCGTCGCTCCATGCTGTCCATGGTTTCATATCGAAAGATTCTTTAATCGCCATGTATTCTGCAAATGGTTCTAACCACTCTGCTTTCTCCTCTACGAATTTCTCGTATGCAGGAGTTTTTCCTTTTGCAAGGAAAGCAGCTACTGCCTTTTCTAAAACTGGACGACGTTTTTCATATAATAATGCGTAGTCAACCGTCGTTTCATCTTCGCCCCAGTTTGTAAGGACGTCTTCTTTATTAATTAAACCTTCTTCTATTAAAATGTCGAAGTCAATAAAGTTCGTATTTCCTGCAAAAGCAGAAAATGATTGGTATGGAGAATCTCCATAACTTGTTGTTCCTAATGGAAGAATTTGCCAATAGGTTTGTTTTGTACGAACAAGAAAATCTACAAAATCATATGCTGATTTTCCAAAAGAACCAATACCATAGTTACCTGGTAATGATGAGATATGCATTAACACACCTGATTCTCTATTGCTCATTCATAAATCCCTCTTTTCTATATAATAGATATTTCTACTAGTCATTGAATGCGCAAACATTGCGCAACCGTTTGCCTTAATATTAGAATATTTTGTTTAATAACTCAAGTAATATTTTCCAACTTTTTTATTCTATTTGTATATAACGGCGTTTTTATCGTGTTGTTAGCACTATTTAAATATTAATAACCTAAGAAAATCGCTTTAAATCCGCATTTTTAAGAAGTGAAAAAATTTTTTGATAAAAATACTTGCAAACGTTTCATGAAAGCGGTATACTGAGTTCAGTTAAGAAATCGTTTGCGTAATCTATAACGAAATTTAAGGAGGAAAATATTATGGCAAACAAATGGTTTACAAAATCATTAGCTCTTGGTTTAGCTGGTTTAGCATTAGCTGGATGTGGAGCAAAACAAGAATCTTCTAACGGAGGAAGCTCTGAGAGCAAAAAAGAATTCACTTTATATAGTAACAAGAGTGAAATTCAAGAAGCTTTAACAGCTTATGCAAAAGAATGGGGAGAAAAGAACGGAGTAACTGTTAACATTAAAACATGTTCTGGTTCATGTAAAATCTCTGACCAATTAAAAACAGAATTCACAGCTGGTACAGCTCCTGACGTATTCGTAATCGAAGGTCAAGCTGGTTACGACATGTGGAAAGACAGCATCCAACCATTAAAAGGTGACTGGATCGACAAAACTGAATTCGAATTCAAACAAGGAAACGACGTATACGGATTCCCAGTATCTGTAGAAGGATACGGATTAGCTTACAACAAAGACATCTTAACTAAAGCTGGTATCGACCCATCTACTCTAACTTCATTTGAAGCTGTTCAAAAAGCAATGGACACATTAGAAAGCAAAAAATCTGAGTTAGGATTATCTACTGTTGTAGCAACTGCAACTAAAGAAGGCGAAACTTGGATCATGGGTATCCACGACTTCGGTGCTTACTTAAGTTCTGGTCTTCCAAACGGCGACCGTTCAGTAACTGAACAAGTTCTTAAAGGCGAAATGGACAAAACTCGTTTAGACAACTACGCTAACTGGGTTGAATTATTATTCAATCACACAGAGAAAAAACTCTTAACAGTTGGTACACAAGAAGACATGGACTCAGCGTTCGCTTCAGGTAAAGCTGCTTTCCTACACCAAGGTAACTGGAAAGATCCTAACCTAAAACAATTAAACGCTAACTTCGAAATGGGATTCATTCCTTATCAAACTCTTGGTAAAGATAAAAACGCTGACGGATTATTCATCGGTGCTCCATCTTACTACGTAGTTAACAAAGACACTAAAGCTTTAGAATACATCAACAAATTCTTCAACGACTTAGCTGATACTAAAGAAGGTCAAGACTACATCGTAAACAAAGCTAACATGATTTCTCCATTCTCTAACACAACTGAGAAACCATCAGCTCCATTATCTCGTTTCTTAGCTGAATGGATTAGCGCGAAGAAACCTGTTTACTCATTTGATAACCCATACTTCATGCCTGATAACTTCTTAATGAACAAATTAGGACCAATCTATGGACAATATGCTCAAGGTCAAATCGACAAAGCTAAATTCGAAGAATTGATTACTAATCAAATCAAAGAAGTGCCTAGCTTACTTAAAAAATAATCATTAATATTGTTTGCATGGGGCCCACAGCCACTTTCAGTGACTGTGGGTTATGTGCTACAATAGAACCAAATCGGTGACTACCCTCACCGCTTAATTTTAATAAAGGAGGAACTCTTATATGTCTAAGAATAAGAAAGCTTACAGCAGAGAAGCTCGTGCAAAACGCAATTTTTACCGCTTAGTGTTACCTGCATTTATCATCTTTGCACTTGTTATTATCGTGCCTTTCTTCTTAGGGTTCTACTACTCACTAACTGACTGGAAGAGCGTTACACAAACTAACTTACAATTTGTGGGACTTAAAAACTTTACAGACAGTTTATCGGACACACGTTTCCAATACTCTTTAATGATCACAGTAATCTTCGCATTATTTAACGTAATCGTGATTAACATTGTATCATTCGGCTTAGCTCTACTTGTTTCAAGTAAAATTAAGCTTAAAGACATCTTCCGTGCTGGATTCTTCATTCCAAACTTAATCGGGGGTCTTGTACTAGGTTACATTTGGCAATTCATTTATAACTCAGTATTCCCTGCTTTAGGTCAAATGATTGGAAGCGACTTTTTAATTAATAACCTATTCCTTGGGGATGTGAAATTAGCTGTTACAGCTTTGATTATCACAAACACATGGCAATATGCAGGTTATATCATGATGATTTACTTTGCAGCCCTACAAAACGTACCATCAAGTCTTGTAGAATCTGCTTCACTTGACGGTGCTAATGCATGGCAACGTCTACGTCACATTATCATCCCAATGGTAATGCCAGCGTTCACTGTATCGCTCTTCTTGACAATTACAAACTCATTCAAGATTTTCGATGTGAACTTCTCATTAACAGGTGGTGGACCTTCACTACTATGGCATGATAAAGCCATCCAAAGTACAGAGTTCATTACGATGAACATCTACAACACTGCTTCAGGAGATAACTTAATGGCTCAAGGTCAAGCTCGTGCTGTTATCTTATTCTTCATCTTAGTAGTCATCAGCTTGATTCAAACATCTATCACTAAACGGAAGGAGATTGACTTATAATGAAAAAACAAAAATTTGGAATCTTACTTCTTGAAATTTTAGGAATACTCCTATTCTTACTTTTCTTAAGTCCAATCGTTCTTTTAGTGATCAACTCTGCAAAGAGTTCTGCTGACATCCTAGCAGATCCGCTTGCACTTCCTGCAAGTTTCGGACAACTTTGGACAAACATTGTTACTATTTGGAAAAACCCATCTATTAACTATCCTTCATCATTCTTAGCATCAACGATTATTACTGTGATTTCATTATTTACAATCACTTTATTCTCTGCTCTTGCTGCATGGGGATTAGTTCGTTACCGTTCTAAAGCTTCATTAGTGATCTTCTTCATCTTCGTAGCTTCAATGGTAATTCCTTTCCAAGTTGTAATGTATCCTTTAGTAACTTGGTTCAAAATCATGAGTGACGCCATTACAATGCCAATCTTCGGATTCAGCTTATTACGTTCTTACCCAGGGATTATCCTAGCGTACACAGGTTTCGGTATGTCACTTTCAGTATTCATGTTCCATGGATTCATCAAAGGTGTTCCTTTAGAAATCGAAGAAGCTGCTGAATTAGACGGATGTAACAAAATGCAAACATTCTTCTACGTAGTTCTTCCAATCCTAAAACCAATCTACGTTACAATTTTAATCTTGAACGGTATCTGGATTTGGAACGACTTCCTATTACCACTTCTATTACTTGGTAAAGGAAATGCGATTCAAACATTACCAATCGCGGTTTCAAACTTCGCCGGTTCATTTACAAAACAATGGGATATGATCTTAACTTCAACATTACTCATTATGTTACCTGTTATTATCCTATTCATTCTTGCTCAAAAACATATCATGAAAGGTATGGTTGACGGAGCGATTAAGTCATAGAACTTTTACAACACTGGATATGGATTTTTGTAAGTTCGTATCCAGTGTTTTATTTTACAAAACACTTATTACTAGAAAGGAGGAATACAGATGGCATCCACTATTAAAGATGTGGCTAAACTTGCAGGGGTCTCCCCTTCAACGGTAACGCGCGTGTTGCAAGATAAGTCGAGCATCAGCGAGGCTACAAAGAAGAAAGTTCGAAAAGCGATGGAAACTTTAAACTATCACCCGAATGTCAATGCTCGTAGCTTAGCGAGCAAAACAACGAATGTCATTGGTGTAGTTCTCCCAAAAGACTCTGATGTCTTCTACCAAAACTCGTTCTTCCCTGAAGTGATTCGTGGAATTGCACAAATTGCAGCGGATCATCAGTACTCGATTCAATTATGTACGGGGCAAGATCATAAACAGCGATTAGCTATTTTGAAAGATACCATACTAGGTCGACGAGTGGACGGTCTTATCTTCCTATACGGGGAAACCGAAGACCCTCTTGTAGATTTTGCTATTGAGCAAGAATTCCCTGCCGTGATTATCGGTAAGACAGTCTCTCCTCTTATTTCATTCGTGGATAATAACAATGAAAAAGCAGGTTTTGATGCTACTAACTATATCATTAAAAAAGGGGCCAAATCGATTGCTTTTATCGGCGGTCGAGATCAGTTATTCGTTTCAAGAGAACGTCTCAACGGCTATAAAAAAGCCTTAAAAGAACATGGATTCGAAGTCAATGAGAAACTGATTGCTCAAGTAGATGAATTTACAAGAGAACATGGGTATGAGACGATTAAAAATCTCCTAGCAGAAGGACCTATCGATGGGCTTGTCACGGCAGACTCTCTCTTTACCGAAGGAGCTGTTCGTTATTTAAACGAGAAACACATTCAGATGCCGATGATCACTTTCGACTCTGTCCAACCTTCTGTTCATATTGACGCTTATGTAGATATCCATACGCTTGAATTAGGACGTTCTGCATTTAAAATCTTGCGTAACGTGATCAAATCGAATAATAGCAAGAATATGATGTGTTACCGTCAAATCGTTTCACACTCGATTAAAGAACTATAATTCATATAAAAGAAGGCACAAGACTCCACGATTGGATCTTGTGCCTTTTTTGTATGTTTCTTCCTGTCGAGGTATAGTTTATATGCTATATCGTTTAACCGCTATAAAGTTTCACAGCAACAAAAAACTCCCAAGCACGAATGCCTGGGAGTTCTCAATTGGCTTAAAATTAACGACGTAATCCTAAACGGTTGATTAGTTCACGGTAACGTTGAACATCTTTGTTACGTAAGTATGCTAACAAGTTACGACGGTGACCAACTTTTTTCATTAATCCACGGTTTGAGTGGAAGTCTTTTTTATGAACACGGATGTGATCATTTAAGTGGTTGATTTCGTATGTTAATACAGCGATTTGTACTTCTGGTGAACCAGTGTCTCCTTCGTGTAACGCATACTCTTTGATGATTTCGTTTTTCTTTTCTTTAGAAATAGCCATTTCTAAACACCTCTTTCTTTTAATTTATGCCTTGTACTGAGTAAAGCGTTGGTGATTCGCAAAACTCTGTAAAAGGTCTGTGCTTTAAGCACTTAATTAATGTACCTTATTTTGAGTAAAAATGCAAGTGTTCTCACTGCACTGGTTTATTTTCTACACGGTCAAAGTAAACGTAATTTGATTTTAATGGTTGATCCGCCATTAACTCAGTGACTGTTACTAATTCGTAGCCTTCCGCTTGTAAATATTCAATAACAGCTGGAAGAGCTTCAACAGATTCTTCATGAATATCGTGCATTAATAAGATTCCGCCGTTATGAGCCGTTTCTTTAATATGCTCGATTGTTTTTGCTGCATCTCTATATTTCCAGTCAAGAGAATCAATTGACCAGTTTACAATCGCGATACCAGCTTGTTCTGATACCATCTTGTTAAACCCACCATATGGCGGACGTAAACTCATTGGTCGCAAACCTCCGCTTGCTTTTGCGATTAAATCAGAAGTCTTATGCACTTCTTGATACACTTCATCAGCTGATTTCTTCGTCAATAACGGATGGCTGTAGCTGTGGTCTCCTAATTCATGACCTTCTGCAACGATTTGTTTAACGATGGATTCATTGCCTTCTACGTGGCTTCCTACGATATAGAACGTTGCGTGCGCGTTATATTTCTTCAAGATTTCTAACACTTTAGGTGTTGTCTCTGCACGAGGTCCATCGTCAAACGAGAGCGCAATTCTCTTCTTCCCTAGTTTTTCTTTTACAGTCGCTAGGTACGCTTCGTAATTGTCTTTTTCTGTTTCAGGAATCATGTTTTCGTTCATGTATGCAAATAAATCAGTAAATGGAATGGTCCATTCTGCATCTTGGTCACTTGCATCTTTATATTTCACACGAACTCCATTTTGGATAATCGAAGCATCTAACTTCTTCCAGTTTCCGTCCATAAATTGCGCAGTCACTTTAGCAGTTTGCTCGTCTGATAAACCATTTGCTTTTCCTTCATCTAAAGCCTTCTTCACGAAGAAGTTAGACACTGCTAGTTCATTGTTAAATAATTTAGCAATCTCGAACGGTTGTAATGTATCCACAAATACTAATTGATGTGAGAGTTCTTTAAACTCTAATTGCTCAAAACCACTCTCTTTTTGTTGATAAACAGACACATAGTAGTGAATATCGTTTACGTTTGAGATGATTTTTGTTTGGTACGCCTTGAAGAAGATAAGTGTCTTCTTAGTAGCTCCCGCGTACTTTTCAAGAACTTCTTGTTTCAACGCGTCCATTTCAGTCGCAATGGCTTCAATCGGATTTCCAGAAGCATCTGTTGGAATTAACTCCTGTACTTCCACATTGCCTTTTGTTTCATCTTTCACGGTTAAATTCTCGTTATATTTCTTCGCATCCTCTTGCTCTACTTGAATAATACGTTTGAATTCTTCTTCATTGAACTGATCTGCCATAATGCGATGAATCGTTAATAATTCAAAAATTAAAATAAGAAATGTTAAAATCCCAATGACCCAGAAAATCGTTTTATTCATTTTTTTCTTAGGTCTTTTCTTCTTAGGCTTTTTCCCACCAAAGAGTTCTTTTTCTTCCAGTTCTTCAAGAGTTTCCTCTTCAACTACTTCTGTTTCTTCGAAGTCTTCTGGAGCTTGCGTATATTTATTTTCCTTTTTTGAGTGCTCATCTTTGCCACTTTTGGCTCTTCGGTTAATGACCTTCTCCATACTCCTATACCCCTTAATCGAATACTATTTTTGTTTTTTTTGACACTCTGGGCACACTCCGTACACTTCCATACGGTGTCCTCTCACTTTAAATCCTGTCAGCTGTTCTGCAGCTTTTTCAACGTCTTCGAGTACTGGGTAATAAAGATCCACCACTTTCCCACACACGTCGCATACGGCATGATAATGCTGGCCTAAATCAAAGTCATAGCGACTCGCGCTATCCCCATACGTCAATTCTTTGACGACGCCTTCTTTAATAAATAGATTTAAGTTATTATATACAGTTGCCACACTCACTTGTGGATCCTCTTTTGTTAACGCCTTGAAGATTTCTTCAGCCGTTGGATGCGTGTGTACACTTGCTAAAAACTCAAGCATCGCAACACGTTGCGGAGTAATTCTGACCCCTTTTTTGCGAAGTTGACCAACAACTTCCTTCAATTCTTCTTTATGCATACTATTACCTGATTTCTATGTACTAAAATTTTTATTGTCATTAATTATTTTCTCAAATTTCCGGTTAAATTGCAAGTGTTTGAGTTAATATTTTTGTAACATTGTAACATTTTTGTAATAAAAGAAGACCCGCTCCAATTTTGGAACAAGTCTTCTAATTCTTTTATTTGTTTAAGAGTTTGTTGTATTGCATTCCTTCACGAAGAGCACTTGTATCAGTGCCTAACGCTTCTGCAATCGTATAGGCAAATTCAAATGTTGCCGCTGGTCCACATCCAGTAATCAGTTTCCCATCGACTTCAACGAGATGTCCAGTATAACTTCCTTGATTGATGTCTTTTTCTACTCCAGGATAACAAGTATATTTCTTGTCTTTAAGTAATCCTGCACGATGAAGTGCAATTGGAGCTGCACAAATGGCTGAGATGATTTTTCCTTTTTTAGAATACTCTTTCAGTTTCTTAATAAGGAAATCATCGTCTCGTAGATGAGCGGCTCCTGGAAGTCCTCCTGGTAGTACAAGCGCATCGATATCAGTCCAGTAAAATGTATCTAGTACATCATCCATTTTTACAGAAATCTGATGACTTCCTGTAATCACTTCACTACCAAGCCCTACTGTATGCACCGTATGTCCTGCTCTTCTTAAAATATCAACCGTTGCAAGGCCTTCAATTTCTTCAAATCCTTGCGCGAAAAATACCACGACATTTGCCATTCTTTTGGCCCCCTCTTATTTTTTGAATAAGCCCATTACGCCACGTGTAATCACACGACCTACTTCACGACCCACACTTGACATGATGTTCTTAGTGAAGCGATCCATTGCTGAATCTCCGCGTTTTGTAGCCGCTTGACGTGCTTGACGCTCCAATTCTTTTTGTTCACGTTCACGTTCTTTTTCTTCTAATTTTGCTTGTTTTTCAGCTTCTTTTTGTGCAAGAGCTTCTTGTTTTTCAGCTTCTTTACGCTCTAATTCAGCTTGCTTTTCAGCTTCTTTTTGCGCAATTTCAGCTTCTTTTTCTTGTTGGAACTGTTCATCTAAAGCAGCTAATTGCTCATGAGCTGATTCACGGTCAAACATTTCTGCGTATTTATCGTAGAATGCTGATTGATTGATTAATTGTTGACGAACAAGTGGGTCACCTGCTTCTAATTTACTCTTAGGAGGATAAATCGATACCACTTCTGCAAAGCTTGGAGAACCGTCTTCTTGAAGTGTTGAAACCACTGCATCCCCTACTTTAAGGTTTGTAATCACTGTTACTAAGTCTTGTCCATCTTCTTGACGGAAAGTTTCTGCAACTGCTCTTACGTTCTTTTGTTCAGCAGGAGTGAACGCACGTAATCCATGTTGTACGCGGTTCCCTAATTGGCTCGCGATAGCATTTGGAATATCCGTTGGGTTTTGTGTTACAAAGAAAATACTAATTCCTTTAGAACGGATTAGACGAACAATTAATTCAATCTTCTCTTGAACTGCAGTATTGCTTTGACTGAATAATACGTGAGCTTCATCAAAGAAGAAGACTAATTTTGGTTTATCTAAGTCCCCAACCTCTGGTAAGTTTTCGTATAATTCTGATAAGAACCATAGTAAGAATGTTGCATATAATTTTGGCGTTTGGAATAATTTTTCAGACGCTAAAATATTGATAACTCCGCGACCAGTTTGATCTTGTTTGAATAAGTCATTGATTTCAAACGCTGGTTCACCGAAGAATTGGTCTCCACCTTGTTGTTCTAATACGAGTAAGCTACGTAAAATAGATCCGATTGATTGTTGTGCGATATTACCGTATAAGTTACGTAATTCCCCAGCGTGTGCGCCTACGTAATTTAACATTGCACGTAAGTCTTTAATGTCGATTAATAATAATCCTTGGTCGTCGGCTACTTTAAACGCAATGTTTAAAATACCTTCTTGAGTTTCATTTAAACCTAATAATTGAGCTAATAAAATTGGTCCCATTTCTGAGATTGTAGTACGGATGTTAATTCCGTTTTCCCCAAAGACATCCCAGAAAGCAACAGGATATGAGCTTGGTTCGAAGTCTTCTACATGAACTTTTGCCAAACGTTCTGCAATTTTCTCAGTTACTTCGCCTTTTTCAGCAAGGCTTGCTAAATCCCCTTTAATATCTGATAAGAATACAGGAACTCCTGCTTCACTTAATTGCTCCGCTAATACTTTTAACGTTACAGTTTTACCTGTACCTGTAGCCCCTGCAATGACACCGTGACGGTTTAGTTTATTCGCCATAAATTGAGCTGGTTTTGAACCATATCCGAAAGAAATAGTTTGAGTCATAAAACTCCTCCTTTTATTTTTATTTTTACACTTCTACAATATTACAGAAAGCGCTAAAATGCTACTAAAATGAAAGGAAAAATCTAGATTATTTGACTTGTTTTGATATTCAAAGTATATTAATTTAGAATAGAAATATAATTCAAAGGAGAACCCCTTATGAAATGGAAAATTATTGCAGATTCAGGTTGTGATTTACGCGAAATCGAGAATCTTGCTCCAGATACACAGTACATTAACGTACCACTAACAGTTCAAGTAGGTGACAAACACTATACAGATGATGCCTCTTTAGATATCGATGCTATGATGATTGAAATGTATCAATCAAAAGACCAAACAGCTTCAGCCTGCCCTAGCCCAGATGCATTCCTTGAAGCTTACAAAGGTGCAGAAAACGTCATCGCCATTACGATTACAGGCGGCTTATCAGGAAGCCAAAACAGCGCGCAACTCGCAAAAAACATGCTTTTAGAAGAAGCACCTGAAACAAATATCGAAGTATTCGACAGCCTTTCAGCCAGCGGTGAAATGGTTCTTTTCGTACAAAAAGCCAATGAACTCATCGCACAAGGCCTCTCTTATGAAGAAGTCGTAGCTGCATTAAAAGATTATTTAGCAAGTACAAAACTATTATTCGCACTAGCTCGTGTCGATAACTTAGTGAAAAATGGTCGTTTAAATAAATTAGTCGGCGCCGTTATCGGAATGCTCAATATCCGCTTAGTCGGAAACGCATCTCCAGAAGGAACCTTAAACCTTCTTCACAAAGCAAAAGGTCAAAAGAAAGCTGTTCAAGCAGTTTGGGCTGAAATGAAGAAAAATGGCTATAAAGGTGGCCGCGTGGTGATTAGCCATTGCAGTAACCCAGAAATCTGCGGCTTAATTCAAGCAGCTGTTCATAGCGAATTCCCAGACGCGGATGTATCAAGCATCCATACAAGCGGTGTCTGCAGCTACTATGCAGAACAAGGCGGAATCTTAATGGGATACGAAGCTTAATCTTAAAAATACGAAAAGACTCTCTAATCAAGTGATTAGAGAGTCTTTATTTGTTTTGATTAGAATAATGCTTTTAATTCGACTTCTGGATGTTTATCTTTGAACCAGTTTAGGGCAAATTGGTTTTCGAATAAGAATACTGGTTGGTCAAATCGGTCGCGACATAATAAGTTACGACTTGATGACATATTTGGATCCAGTTGTTCTTCGTCAATCCAACGCACAGTCTTTTTACCCATTGGTGTCATAACGACTTCGGCATTGTATTCATTTAACAAGCGGTATTGGAATACTTCGAATTGAAGTTGACCAACGGCACCAAGGATATATTCTCCTGTATGGTAAGTCTTGTACAATTGGATAGCTCCTTCTTGTACTAACTGCTCGATTCCTTTATGGAATGATTTTTGTTTCATCACGTTTTTCGCAGAAACTTTATTAAAGAGTTCAGGCGTAAATTGTGGTAGTGGTTCGAACTGAACAGGAGTTTTTCCTGAGTAAATCGTATCTCCGATTTGGAAGTTCCCTGTATCGTAAAGTCCGATGATATCCCCTGCTACGGCTGCTTTTACGGTTTCACGGCTATCGGCCATGAATTGCGTTGTATGTGATAATTTCATTTTCTTTTGTGAACGGTTCACGGTAATATCCATCCCTGGAGTAAATTCTCCTGAACAGATACGTACAAATGCGATACGGTCGCGGTGAGCTGGGTTCATGTTTGCTTGAATCTTGAAGATGAATCCTGTGAATTGTTCTTGTAGTGGATCAATGAGTTCTCCTGATTCAGTTTTCTTGGCAGATGGACTTGGCGCAAAATCAACGAACGCGTCTAAGAATGTTTGAACCCCGAATCCTGTTAAGGCTGAACCGAAGAATACAGGCGTTAATTTACCAGCAGCAATCTTCTCTTCATCAAAGGCATTTCCTGCTTCTAATAAGAGTTGAGCGTCCTCGATAGCTTGGCTATAAAGCGTAGATTGTTTGAACGCATAATCGCCGTCTACTTCGCCATCCTCATTCAATGGTAAGAAGTCGTTATCATCGTTTTCTTCTGGATGCATCAATTCTACGCGTTTGTTGTAAATGTCATATAACCCAAGGAATGTTTTTCCCATCCCCATTGGCCAGTTCATTGGATACGCGTCAATGCCTAATAC
>JABZYV010000046.1:0-12077 GCA_015264955.1 Streptococcus sp.
TCTTATGACAGCTCAAACCACTTCATTAGAAAAGATTATCGTGCTCGACTTTGGTAGTCAGTACAATCAGTTGATTACGCGTCGTATTCGTGAATTCGGTGTGTTCAGCGAGTTGCTACACAACGACATTACCGCCGAAGAAATTAAGGCACATGGCAACGTAAAAGGGATTATTTTCTCAGGGGGACCACATAGCGTTTATGCAGAGGATGCTTTTACCGTGGATCCTGCGATTTTTGAATTGGGAATTCCAGTGCTCGGGATTTGCTACGGGATGCAACTGACAACGCATCTGTTCGGTGGGAAGGTAGAATCGTCTACAACGCGTGAATATGGTTCTGCGAAAGTTGATGTCTTTAACACGGCTTCAGGCATTTTCAAAGGGTTGGCTGAAGAGGAAGAGGTACTCATGAGCCACGGCGACCGTATTACAGCGATTCCGGAAGGTTTCAGCGTGACGGCTTCGAATGCGCACACGCCATTTGCGGCTTTTGAAAACCAAGAACGTCGCATTTACGGCGTACAGTTCCACCCAGAGGTTCGCCACAGTATTCACGGGAACGACATGCTTCGTAACTTCGTGTTCGATATTTGTGGGGCAACAGGCGACTGGTCAATGGACAGCTTTATTGAAATGGAAATTGCGAAAATTCGCGAAAAAGTGGGCAATAAGAAAGTCTTACTTGGTCTTTCAGGCGGAGTAGACTCGAGTGTGGTTGGGGTTCTCTTGCAAAAAGCAATCGGCGACCAACTCATCTGTATTTTCGTAGACCACGGCTTGCTTCGTAAAGGGGAAGGCGACCAAGTAATGGAGAGCCTTTCTGGTAAATTTGGCCTGAATATTATCCGCGTGAACGCTCAGGAACGTTTCCTATCGAAACTAAAAGGCGTGAGCGACCCTGAACAAAAACGGAAGATCATCGGAAATGAGTTCGTGTACGTATTCGACGACGAAGCCGCAAAACTCACAGACGTGGATTTCCTTGCGCAAGGAACGCTTTACACAGATATCATCGAATCGGGAACGAAAACCGCGCAAACCATCAAGTCTCACCATAACGTAGGGGGACTTCCAGAGGATATGCAATTCGAACTCATCGAACCGCTGAACACGCTCTTCAAAGACGAAGTTCGCGCTCTAGGAACAGCGCTTGGCATGCCAGACTCTATCGTATGGCGCCAACCATTCCCAGGACCAGGACTTGGAATCCGCGTGCTTGGAGAAGTGACGGAAGAAAAACTTGAAATCGTCCGCGAATCAGACGCCATCTTACGCGAAGAAATCGCCAAAAACGGCCTCGAACGCGACGTATGGCAATACTTCACGGTGCTTCCAGGCATCCGCAGCGTTGGGGTAATGGGAGACGGCAGAACGTACGACTACACAATTGGAATCCGTGCTGTAACGAGTATCGACGGCATGACGAGTGACTTCGCTCGCATCCCTTGGGAAGTGCTGCAAACCATCAGCGCTCGCATCGTCAATGAAGTAGCGCACGTCAACCGCGTCGTCTACGACATCACGAGCAAACCGCCGGCTACGATTGAATGGGAGTAGGTATTAAATTTGGAATGTGCAATTACTTCGTCGATTTGTCTTATTTTACTAAATAATTACCTCTTTCTATGTGTTAATAAATGATGGGAAAAAGTATATTTGAAATAACTTTACAAAGGAATAAGAGAAATGGGTGGAAACGGATATAATTTTTACAAAAAGGAGATTTTATTAAAATGAGTATGACAAGAAAATATAGAAATCCTTGGGAAGGAATAGATGAGGATAGTTTAGTTAAAGTTGCAAAAGTGGACAAGATTTATTTTGATAATTTGCCTAAGAAGTCAGAAAGCAAAATTAAAAATTTGAAACTCGATGTCTATCCTCAGCACTTTGTTGGCGATATTGAAAATGCTAGTATTTTAATACTTAGTCTAAATCCAGGTTATAATGATGAATATAAAGAATTATATGACAAAAATATTGATTATCAGAATACTATTAAAAATAATTTAGAGCTAAGTAATTCTCGTTTCCATGCTTTTGATTTATCTACAGAAAATAATCTTGGATATTGGGGAGAAAAGTTAAAACATTGGATAATCGATAAGGAATTTAAAGATAGAAATGAGAATAATCATATTATTGATTCCTTGAAAAAGCTTGGGAATAATATTGCACTTGCCGAATTTTTTCCTTATCATTCTGTTTCTTATGATAATTGGTTTGATAAAATTCCAACGAAAGTAAAAAAAGATAAAAGAGATGAAAGACAGTATCTTCCTACACAGGATTTTCTTTTTAATATAATTAGAGAACGTATAAAAAAAGGTGATGTTACTATTATCCTAACCCGAGCTTTTAAAAAATGGTATGAAGCGATTCCGGAGTTAGAAAATTATGAGCAGTGCTATGAAGTAAGTAATCCTAATAATCCGTCGTTAAAGACTAATTTAATTTTTAAAGTAAAAAGAGAATCAGTACAAAAAAACTTGGATAATCTACTTTTGACAATTAATCAGGATAAACATTAAGAAAGAATAAAAGCAGCTACTGAAAATAGTAGCTGCTTTTAAACTATAGGAAGAACGTCTAAAAGTGGGTAGTTAGGAAATATATTTAATTTAATAATAAACTTGGTGTTGAGTTATAGTGTGGTCGATTGCATTTTTCAACGTTGATATTTATATCTTTAACTAGATTTATACTTGTGAGAATTGCTTCACCTGTGTTCAAATGTTTCACTTGGTTAATCTGATGCTCGGAAAGATGGTTTTGAATAGCTTTTAGTTCATTTTGTGCAGTTAATCTATGCACCAATAAAGTTCCAACTTGACCCAAAAGAATTCTATCTACATCATTAGGATTCTGAGTAGTGAGGAAGAGGAATATTCCTTTCTTTCTACCTTCACGAGCAATACTATTTAGTCCAGTGTAAAAGGTAAAACCTTCGTTATTTAAAGCTTTAGTGTATCTGTGGATTTCATCGATAAAAATTAAAAAAGGTTTAATTGATGAAGATGGTAAATTTACTAAGTGATTTGATAGTAAATCAATTATCATGCCTCCAATACCATCAGTAGTACCTATTTTTGAAACATCAATATATAGCGACTTTCCATTTTTTTCTCCTGCAAATGAGTCGATAATATCAATCAAACTATCACCGATGTGATTAAAGAATTTAACAAGAGAGGTATTTGCTAATTTGTAGTTAATCTTTTGAATCAGATATTGATTGATATTGAAATTAAATGTATCTTGGATAAATTTTCCTTTATCCTGCTTGGTGGTTTCAACAGCAATTTGATCACAAAGATAATTAATATTAAAATTCATATCTTCATCAGAAAGTTCAGACAAATCTGCTTCTACTTCTGTTACCAATCGTCCAATTTTATTATAAACACCCTCGAAGCCCTTCATAAACTGATAACGTAAAGAACGAATTGCTTCAGCTAAAACAGCTGGTTGAGTCCCGTCATTTGTTTCAAATAAAATTGACCATTGATTCATTGAAATTTGTGCTAGAGGTAAAAAAGCATTTTCTCCAAGTACATATTTATCAACTTCTTTTTCCGTGAATGAATCTGAGTACTCTCCTGTAGGGTCTATAATTAATACCCTTATACCATCATTAATTAGCTTATCTAAAATACTTAAAGCAGATGTGGATTTTCCACTATTAGTTGTGCCAATAGTTAATAAATGTCTGTTAAATAGAGTTTTTGGTTGTAGTTCTACAGGATAATTCTGAGAATTGAAGGACAGTGTTGCAAATGGAGATAACGTTTTTTCACTACTAGGATTAACTTCAATTGATTTTATGAATAACTCTATGGCATTTTTATTAGCAATATATACCTTGTCTGTAATACCAACAGAGTTTGTTCCGTTCAATTTAAAGTATTTTTCTCCAAGAGGGATATATGCAAGTATTTCGATATTTATTTCTGGGAAAACTTTTTCTCGTTGACCATTTACTAACATTTCGTGAACACTATCGGAATTTTGAACTTTAGATTGAAATATTTCACCAAAAAACAAACCGTTACTTGAGTCTATTAAAACATAAAAGTTTATTGTATTTGGGGTCAGTATATCTGTTCTCAGCTTTCTATATGAGAACAGTGATAAGTTTTCAATTTGGATTGTAGAATAAGAGCGATTGACTTGAGAAATTACTCCTAAGTAGTAATTACTCTTGTCAGCTGTGTCATAAAAAAAGTCTATCTTAGTCATTTAAATACCTTCCACTCAAATAATCAACCAAGTCGTTATTCATTGTTGCCTTTAAAAACGAAACTGAATATCCTTGATTCATTAGACAGATGAGATCTTCCCAATTTTGATTAAAATTAGAATTTGTTTCTTTGGTAGATATATATTTATTTTCTTTTTCATTCCAAACTCTATTAGGAGATATGTTATAATCCGTTACTAATAGAGTTAAACTTGTATTATTTTTTAAAGCTTGAAAAATCATTTTTGAGATATGAACATCCGCAAAACTAAAGCCAGATGAAATCAGTAAAGTGTTGGGGCGTTTTATCAATTCTTGAAACTTAGTGAATAATTCAAAATAAGGTTCTTGATAACTTTGGGCGAATTTATCCGAGCTAGGAAAAATCATTACCATCTTTTCAGTATCAGTAATGCTATCTTTATTTTTTCTCAAGATATCACCATTGTCTTGTTTTTCCCAAGAGAGCGAACCATGGATTTTTACTAGATTAAAAGTTTTTTCTTTAAATTCTACCTCTCGGGTATTTATATTTTGAACTTCTCTAACGAGATTCCATTCAAACATATTGCTATCGAATTTGGGTAGTGGAGTAAAATTAAAACCGTCAAAAATCACGAAATTATTAGAAGCAGCAGCTTCTTCAATCAAAAGATCATAATTTGTAGTTATTACTGAAAATTTATTTCCATCCTTCCAAGACAAATTAGATAATAAATTTAATAATTTGCCATGATTCATAATGGAGCTATCAAAGGAATAATTTGTATTTTCTTTTATTAGGAGTAATATTTTTTCAATAGTTTTATTCATTTTTTCGATATCAGAATCCAAAGCATACGGGCGATAATGAAATAATGTAGATAAAAAGTCTTCTAGATTAAAGCTGTCATCCAAAGTTCGTTTTTTAGCAGTGTTAGCGGGATTAATCGCTAATATATTTCCGTCTTTGTATTTACATTTGTGTGCTAATTCTTCTAAAGTGAAAAATTTCTTTGATTTATGGAGTTTTTTGAAAATATCGTCAGCAATCATTTTCACGGTCTTTCCGTAATTTTGATTGTTATTGACCACTGAAGCGCCCGCGCCTGCTAGAAAAACGATGTTAGAATATTTTTCACCATAAATTGTTTTATGGATTTTTTCGCTAATCAGTCTTTTAAAATCACTCTCTGAAAAGTTTTCTGTTAAATCAGAATTTGATTCTTGTTTCTTTAGAATACCCATATTATCGTAATAGTCAGTAGTATCTGATTTTTTTATAATACCGTAGTTTGTTGAAGATGATAAATAATGATATTCTATCCAATCTTCATTTTGATTGTTTTCTTTAATTGAAAAGAAAGACATATAATAGACTCCCTTCTATGCTTTTTAATGTTGAATTTAGTTTAGAATATTAATAATCGTTTCTTTATTTGTATGCTAGTATTCTAATTATTTTACCATATATAATATAGTTTTAAATTTTAGCTGATATGTGATTATTATTTTTTAATAAACAACATCTTTTATATTTTAAGCCACTACCACAAGGACACAAATCATTTCTTCCTATTTTTTTGTGTGTTTTTTTATACTGAAGAAGTCTGTTTTTCGCAATAGAATCACTTAATTGCTTAATGTTGTTTAGTTCGGTACTTAAAATATCATTTTTATGGAATTTTTCAATATTAATCTTTTCTATTTTATTTTCTTCATTAAAAAATATATCTAGTAAATATCTGTCATCATCCGTATCTCTTAGTAAATTAGCTAAAGTATAGTCTCTTTTTTGTTTAATTGTAAAATTTGAAAGGTTTCTTTGATTTATAAAGCAGGTATATCTTAAAGAGTCATCTCCTAAACCACTTACATGAATAGGTATTGTTTTTTTTGTGGAATTTTGTCCGTTTATTACATACAAAATTGATTCATAAAGTTGTTCTTTTGCTTCGGTAGAAAAATTTAATAAGTAGTTTGCCATTGAAAAACGATTTGGTATATTGGAATGGTCTAACCAATGTATCATTTCTTGAAATAAATCAGGCATTACTTGAGTAGGTTTTTCGGCTTTAATTTGTGGGGAGTATAGCTTGTTAAAATAATTATCTAAATCATCCCTGTATCCATAAAAATAACTTTTACAACAGTTTTTGATATTTTTAAGTTCTAAAGTATAGTAATTATGTTTTATATACATACCTAAATGATCTAATTCATCGTTTAGTAACAATTTAGGTTCTTGTGTTGCGAGTGTTCGCTGATTTAAGAAATGTAGAAAAGTTAATGGAGAATCAAAGTATTCTCTATAAACCATTAAATCATCTACTCCGATACTGATTGTAGAATCATTCAGAGTTAAAAAGTTGATTTTTTCTGCTTTAGCTGCAATTGCATTAATATTATCAATAGTTACAGAAATCGTATAAATTTTAGAAATTTTAGTCATATCTATAGTCGATTTAATATGGCGTTCCTGGTCAAATAGGTCCGCTTGTTCGTGTTGTTGTAAGTAGTGTTTTGTTCTACTACATTGATAATCGGCCTTTTCTATTAATGATTTATAGGATTTTATGTGACTTTCAAAATCTTTCATTGGTGATGTATATACGAAGGAGCCTGCCTTTACTTCAACTATTATAAGCACTTCATTATATATAATTATTAAGTCATTTTCCGCAAAATTTCTTTTAGAATTATTAATTGGATAATAATTCGAGGTTAAAGTTTGACAATTTGGCAGAAGAGTTTTAAAAATGTTTTCTACCATCTTTTCGCTAGCTACTTGTTGTTTATCTTTCCAGTTATATTGTGGTTTTAGCCTAGTAATAGTTTTTTGGAGGACTCTATAAAAATTATCTATAAAAACATAATAGTCAAAACAATAATACTGATTATCTATTTTTATAAATGGCCTTTTAAAAACTGGCAAATCTATAACTGGCCATCCAGAAAACTCGGAATCATTAAAAAAATTAATATTCTTATCATTAATTTCCCAAGCTAATTCTTTTAAGAATAATTCCGGCCAACCGGTTATCTGAGCAACATTATTTAACCTTGTCCCTACACATTTATCTATGATTTTCTCAATTTTCTTTTTTTCTTCATTTAAGAGCTTATCGTTAGAGGCATAGTTAATTTGATTGTTTTCGAAAAGATTAATTAAAGATTCAAAGGAATCAAATTTTGCAAGTGTTAGAGAATATTGTAGATTCTTTATTCCCATGATTATCTCTTCTGAGGTTAAATTGAATAACTCTAGGAATATATTATTATGTTCAGTTAACAGATTATTATAATATTCCAGTTCAAAAATTGGATATCTATTACCTCTGACAAGATACATAACCTGAGCCTCTATTATTAGTTCAACAGTCGAATCGCTGAGATTAGGGTATAATTCCTTCAAATGGGCTCCAAAAGAAAAATAAAATTCTTTAATCAAAGAATGTAGATAATCAATATCATTAACAATTTGATGGTATTTTTTGCTTAAATCTGTACAGGTACTGCTTGTTGTATTTTGTGGTGAAGAAACGAAGATGCTTTGTATATATTCGGTTGAACGATTTATAAAATCGTTACTGATTTCAAAGTCATCGTAGGGTTTAATAAATCCCAGCCAAGTATTGTGAGCAGAAAAAGAAAGTAATTCTAACGGGTCACATTCTGAAACTTTTTTTCTTATTTTTTTAATTTCAGTATTAATTTTCAGGATTTGCATAGAATATTCAGATTTAAGATACTTTTCGAATTCGATGAGGTCGTCAGGAGACATTATATTTTTTAAAATTATATAACGTCCAAAGCGTTCCATCTCAAAAATATCGTTATTTAATTGATCGTCAGGAATAATTTTCTTCAAGAAGCACCTCCTATTACGTGATAAAATGATTTATTATACTTTGTTTTAGGTTGTATTGTTTTTACGTAAATAATAACAAAAAATCAAGAGAAATAATAGACATTGTTAATAAATAAAACCGTGTCATTTATAATAATCTTTATGAAGATGACACTGTGTCATCGAAGGAGGATAAGCCTTGCCAAAAGAGGTATTTTTAAAACTTCCAGCTGAGAAGCAATAAAAATTTTATCCATTTTAGAAACAGAATTTAAGACAAAGCCGTTCCGAAAGGTGAACGTGAAAGAAATCGTTGAGGAGTCGGGGATTGCACGCGGTAGTTTCTACCAATGTTTCGAGAACTTGGAAGATGCGTATTTTACCATCTTCGAAAAAGAAACGGTCGATATCCACGCGTTATTCATGAAGATCTTTGCAGAGAAGAATAAGCAGTTGATTCCGGCGCTAGAAGAGTACGGAATCCAAGTGGCGGAGATTTTGTTTAACGAACAGACATACATGATTTACAAGAATCGTTACCTCTACTGGAGTGAGGACTTGAACCGAATCTGGGAACAAAGCTAAAATCCGCACGCCGAGGATTTTCATAGATTCTCTTAAGATTTTCTAGTATGAATCTGCAAAATAAAGAATCTACAAAAGTCAGTCGTAACAACTGCTGGCTTTTTTGGTTTTACAGTGTGTTTTTCGGGCAAGCAGTTTGCTATCCACCCGCACCTAATCGTATACTAACGATGTACAACCATTAAGGAGGCTTTTTATGTTTTTATCGGAAGAGTTATTACAAGAAATTCATGAGCGTGCACCGCGTTACGACAAAGAGAATGCGTGGCCTGCGGAAGACTATGCAGCGCTAAAAGAGGCGGGATACTTGAAGGCGTTCGTGCCAAAAGAGTACGGCGGATTCGGTTTGTCGCTCAAAGAGATTGCGCAAGAACAAACGCGTCTTGCAATGGCAGCTCCAGGGACTGCGCTTGGGGTGAACATGCACCAGATTATTGTCGGCCTTGGCAAGCACATGGTTCGTTTTGGCAACAAGAAGGGAGAACAAATCCTTCGCGATGCTGCAGAAGGCAAGTTGTTGGCGTTTGGGATTTCTGAACCATCAAACGACCGCGTGTTATTCGGTTCGATTTCTGAAGCTCGTCCGGAAGAGGGCGGCGCGTATCGTTTTTACGGCAAGAAAGTCTTCTTATCTATGGGAAAATATTGCGACAAGTTAGTTTCATTTGGGCAAGATAATACAGGCGAATCACCACTATCAGTGTTTGCGTATTTAACACCTGACCAAGAAACATTTATCGTAAAAGACGACTGGGATACAATGGGCATGCGTGCGACGCAATCAAACAGCGTTGAGTTAAAAGGCATATTCGCGGCAGAGGAGCAAATCTTAACGAAAGTGGCTCCTGGACCAAGCTTTGATCCAGTGGTATTCGGTATTTTCGCGTACTTCGAAATTTTACTAGCGGCAACGTACTTCGGTATCGGGAAACGTGCGCTAGAAATCGGAGTAGAAACGGTGAAAACTCGTCACTCTGTATCGAATGATGCGCCTTATGCTAACGACAAAAACATTCGCTGGAGAATTGCGGAAGCGGCGATTATGCTCGACGGCATTCAACCGCAAATTAACGAGTTGAGCGACACACTTGAATCAAGCACGGAATACAGCTTCATCTGGTTGCCTCGTTTATCTTCTATTAAGAACCGTTCAGTAGAAGTATCGAAGAAAGCCGTGGAAGAAATCGTCCGTGCATGTGGTGGTAGTTCATACTTCAACCGTACAGAATTATCTCGCTTATACCGCGATGTGTTGGCTGGCTTGTTCCAACCAAGTGACCAAGAGTCATTACATGATGCGTGGGCAAATATTCTCTTAGGACCAATTCAATAATTTTATTTATATAGTAGAAAAGCTCGCTTGCGTAGTGCAGGCGAGCTTATTTGTCGAAAGAAATAGCGAAAGGATTAACGAATTAATTGCATATAATACTCAACAACCACTTCTGGAGGAAGAGACATTCCGTTACTCGACCACCATTTGACAGTTTCCGCAAAACTCGTCACATAATGATTAGTGACGAACGCCTTAGGGATGGATTTATTTGCGCTGTTAGAAAAATCAGCAAAAAGAATGGTTAAGTGTTGCTTAAAGTATCTTAAAAAGAGTTCACTGTTTTCATCAATCAGAAATGCGCTAATCTTATTTTTTTGCTCTCGTAGATGCCATAATAGATGAGAGAGTTTACTGGATAATGCGCTGTTTCGATCCTTTAAAGTGCATGAATCGTCAGTGTGAAGACTTTCGAAGATATGGTCAAAAATCTCTTCGCAAATAGCGTTTAATAATTCGTCTTTTGTCTCGAAGTGTGCGTAAAAAGTGCTCCGTCCAACATTAGCGGTATCGATAATGTCTTGCACAGTAATTTTACTGTAACGCTTCTTTTCTAAAAGAAGACTAAAAGCTTCAAAAATAGCTTTTCGTGATTTTTGTTGTCGTCGATCCATAGGAAGAATCCTCCGTACAATTTATTAAAAATGTTCGTTATCTTACAGAAATACTAAAATGACTGTTGTTTTGAAAAATTATAATTCTATATAATTACGATACAAAGTGTTCGATAGTGTACAAAATATACAGTATTTATTATTAGATTTCAAGGGGTGAGTATATGAAACAAGAGATGCGGAAGGGGATAATCATGGCGATACTTGCTGCAGTACTATATGCGGTGAGTTCTCCTTTTTCAAAAGTATTATTAAATGAAATGCCGCCCACATTAATGGCAGGATTTTTATATTTAGGTGCAGGTATTGGAATGAGCTTGATTGCAGTTTTAAGAAGAGTGAGACAAGCTGAAATCACTGAGATTCATCTCAGTAAAGCGGAATTGCCGTATACGGTTGCTATGGTCTTGTTAGATATAGCAGCGCCAATCTGTATGTTGATAGGGCTAAGCGCAACAACTGCTGCGAATGCCTCTTTGTTAAATAATTTTGAGATTGTTGCGACTGCGCTGATTGCGTTAGTAGTTTTTAAAGAACGTATCAGTAAACGGTTATGGATGGGAATTCTTTTCGTAACCTTTTCTAGTGTTATCTTGTCTTTTGAAGATTTTTCGAGTCTAGAGTTTTCCTATGGTTCTTTATTTGTATTATTGGCTGCTGTTTTCTGGGGATTGGAAAATAATTGCACCAGAAAACTTTCTTCCTGTGATCCGTTAGAGATTGTCTTGTTAAAGGGAATATTTTCTGGAATTGGCTCTATCGTAATTGGTTTAGTGCTTGGTGAGAGATTGATGAATCTTTGGAGCGTCATTGCGGTTATGGCTTTAGGCATTGTGTCTTATGGACTAAGTATTTATTTTTATGTTCATGCTCAACGGCTTCTTGGGGCGGCAAGAACTAGCGCTTATTACGCTGTTTCTCCATTCATAGCAGCTTTCCTGTCTATTCTAATCTTTGGTCAGATGCCAGAAGTTACTTATTTTATTGCACTAATGTTGATGGCAGTAGGAGCATGGTATTCTTCTCATGATGGTATTGAAGAGTAAAATATAGTAGAAAAGCTCGCTTGCGTAGTGCAGGCGAGCTTATTTTTATAGTTGAACAAACAAAATGTAACATATAAGTTACGTAACTTTTATGTTACATTTTGCTTTTTTAGAAATACGTCTTTACAAGTTGGAGTTCTGCTTCGTTCAACTCTCGATATTCTCCGGGAGCCAAAGCCTCGTCTAACACAAATTCTCCAAAGCGAATCCGTTTAAGATAGGTCACTTTCACACCCACGCATAGAAACATCTTCTTCACTTGATGGAATTTTCCTTCAGAGATGGTGACAGTCGCACGGCTCAAGCTATCGCTACTTTCGATGATCGTAAGCGTACTTGGTTTGCATTGGTATCCACCGTGGAAGACCACGCCCCGTTTGAAGGTTTCTACGGCATCCTCGTCTAGCGGACCGTTAACTTCTACATAAT
>JABZYV010000047.1:0-11611 GCA_015264955.1 Streptococcus sp.
TCATAAAGAAGCCCTTGAATATTAATGAATCCCAAAGCATCCTTCGTGTAAGTGTAATCAGATGAAGGAATTTCTGAAAGATAATGAACATCGTGATTTCCTAAGAGCATTGTTACTTCGATTCCGTCGTCTTTTAGCTTTTGTACAAACCTCGTGAGATAAAGTAAATCATTGACATATAGGACCAGGTTATCTTTCTGTCCATGTGCATCTGTATAATCTCCCATAAACACTACATTTTTGATATCTCTAGATTGAATCAATTCCTCGAAAATCGGTAAAATCAATTGCGCTTTTAAATGTAAGTCTGGTACAAAAATTGTCTTTGTCATAAGTATTATTACCACCTTTTTTAGTAATTAAACGAAACACAATAAGAGCTAACTTCTTAGCTCTTATTATGTCTTAAAAGTGCTGACTACTCTACTGTTAAAATTACGGCCGGATGATCCGGATAATATCCTTCAGTAATCGAAGCGTACTCAAATCTATTTTTTCCTTTGTAAATCTCATCTTTATCTTCGAAATCCCAGTTATACGATTCAACCGAAACTTCATCAATATTAATATTTTTAGTTATCGCTAAATCACAGTCCACACGAATTGGTTCTTTATCTTCATCTTTCTTAAATTGATAACTATCTCCTTTAGGAACTTCAAAATTACAATTGGCCCAGTTAACGTCTACTCTGGTTTTAATTTTTATTTTATTTACATATTTACAACCTGTTACTATAGATTCCCTTTTTAAAACATGGGACATATAGTTTGTATCTCCAATTACTATTGTTCTATCATCGCTTTTTTCAAGAAAAGATGAGATTACTCTAATTTGATCTGATTTTAACTTTAATCTATCGGAATATGGTATTTGTACACCTACTCTAACCCGAATACCAACTATCATATATTCCTTATTACCATCATCTAATTTTAACGCTAACACATCAGGTTGCTCTAAATTTTTTGTCTCTTCATTATAAATTTTCATTACTTTTTCTTGAATATTCAAGTTCGATTTGACTGCGACTAAAATTCCATTCTGAAATTTTTGAGTTGGAATATCAGTAGTTCTTACATCATACCCTGCATTATTTAACCTTTTAACTACCTCTTTGTGATTAAAAGGAAATGCATATTCTAAAAAAAATATGATATCAGGATTGAAGCTGAGTGCGTTTTCTATTACAAAAGGCTTTACCACTCTTTTTTCTCCTTCTTCTCCTTTTCTATACCCTGCACCTGAAATATTGTGTGAAATAATTTTAATCATTTAAATTCCTCCTACTAAATTATGGTCCACTTCGGGGAAGCGAACCTGTTTCTATTAATCATTTTCCTTTTTATTGTTTACCAGTTGGTTTGCCATAGCGTTTTTCGTACCATTCTTCATCTTGGAACAATCTCACATCATCCGTATAACGTCTTAAAATTGGATTTCCATTTAAGAAATGGGGTTTATCCTCTGTACTACGTTTGTAGACTAGCGTTTTTGTCATTTTATAAGTTGGTTTCTCGCTTAAAACTTGATTTGATTGTTGATCGTAGCGAACAACCGATGTAAAGCCATCTTGAATGGGTTCGATTTCTCTGTATCCCCACGTTGCATCAGAATCAACAGTTTGATAACCAATGTGAGCAATCACTAAATTAATTTTCTTTTGCTCTCGAACGGCATCGTTCTTTAGGGTTCTTACAACTGTTTCCTTGCAATCAATGATTTGCCAGAAATTATTGATTGGGTCTTTCGTGTCCTCAAAGAAAATATCTCCTACTTTGTAAGTAAAAATGCATTTTTCAAATTCCATAATATTCCTCCAAAATTTTTATTTCTTATTTCCTATTCAGTTGTCAAAGAACGCTCCGTTTAATTTGCACATTGAATTAATTATAAGTACATTTTTTATTCCTCACTTTCTGATAATGAGTATATACTATCTTACTTCGTATGTCAATAAGAAATGTACATTTTTTTCAATTTATTTTTTAAAAAACAAAAAACACCGATAAACGCCTTTATAACAACGTTTATCGATGTACATTTTCACTATTTAGAATACTTATTTTTAAAATTCCAAAGAATATTTTTCAAAAGATCATGATTTATCGGAGCAACTAACTCTTCTAAGCTGCTTTGTAGTTTTAGAAATTGCTTATCAAACTCATCATCCGATTCTAGATTTTCCTTTTCCGTAAGATGAGCTAATAGGCTAGCCTTTAGAATGTACTTAACGCACACACCAAGCGTAACTGATTTAGTATTGGTCGCAGAAGGTAGTATTTGTTTATATTGAGTAATCCCTTTTGCTACACGGTCACTAACATCTACGTTCAATTTAAGTTCTTTTTCTTCAACTGGATATATATTATTCAGTGGAATCGAATTATCTTGTACAACTTTTTTCCAGTTTGTAATTCCTAAAGATGTATCAAAAGCCTTGGTTAAAATAATTGCTTTTGTTATTTTAGTATCTGTTTGTTTTTCGTAAATTTTCTTTAATTCTCTAATATAATATGCAGATTCCGCTGAAATCCTAACTTGAAATTGTGTCATATTTTGACCTCCTTGTACAGCTCTATTGTACATTTGAGTTGATAAACATTCAAGGATAATAAATTTAATTTGTACATTTCCACATAGAAGGCTCCATGGGTTGCTCATCAAGTCCCCTTTTAACCTGAGAATAAACTTCCCATCAGCTTCTATCTCAAGGGGCACCTCAACCGTTAGCTCCTCCTTGAAGTGTAAACAACAAGGACAAAACAGGACACGAAAAGCTCCATGGATTCTATAGTAGGAACAATAGCGAGTGCATTCAATGTGAATTACTCCCGCTTGGGAATTTATTTCCTAGCGGCAGTTTGAAGCTTGAAAGGAATTGAGACGTAAGGCTCAATCCGGTGCAGCTATTGTCACTACTATGAAGATATCCATAGGAGCTTGTAGTATCCTGATTTTTGTCCGACCTATTTATTTTGCACATACTGCTCTAGTCGGTAGCTTCCTGCAGTGAGGTAGACCCCTGCCATCGCAAGAATCACCCAGACTGCTGGGAAGATGGTTTGAAGGTCAATCGCCTTGTACAACCAGTAAACTGGGCTGATATAAGCCACGATACTAAGCCAACTTCCTCCAAAATCCCCAAACACCGCTGGCATTCCAATCCCCGCCATTAGCATTACAAACAAAATTCCAAAGGTCGTCGCGTGTCCTGGCACCTTGAAAATTCTAAAGAAAAATAAGTTTAGGCAGAGACTGTAAATAATCGTTACAGCTAATAGACTCGTGAACACACCCCAGTTTATTTCTGGAACCAACCCAGAAAGGTGCATCACTGCCATGAGTGCCATATTCGCGGCAAAGATAAAGACAAAGTATGCCAATAAGAATGAAAGAATGATTTCCATATTCGAACGTGGAGATACGACTGAGCGTTTCAATACATAACTCTTCTTAAAGTTAATCCAGTCGGAAGAAATCACTGCCGCATTCATGATGACATAAAGGAGAAGCATAAGCATTACGACTCCAGTTGCTACACTCGTCTTCGTTTCTTCACTTGTAACCACCATTTGATTGTCATCTACAGATAACGTCTCTTCTTTCGTCAATGCGCCCACTTCTTGTAGCTTCGCATTTAGCATGACTTCTTTTAGCACCTTCGTCAACTGCGCATCGAGCAGAAAATCTCTCGTGCCGCGTTGCGCATTCCAGATCCGAATCGTCGGCACCTGGCCTTCTTTCGCCTTCTGTAAATAGTTCGCAGGCACTTGGTAAATAACGTTCATTTCCCCTTTTTTCAAGGCCTCTTTGGCACTATCTAAGTCGAAATACACATTTTCTTCTCGAATATACGGCGCAATCAATTCTTGGTACTCATCATTTCCCTCTTCAAACACAAAGGCAACCGTTTTTGCGACTGTACTTGGCGCTTTCGTATCCGCTGTTCCTTGTGATGCAATCATGATTCCATTGACTAAAGCTGGCATCCCAATCATCATAAAGAGAATCATCGGCATCTTCAATAATCGTTTCAAATGAAAGATTGTCATTCTGATAAGAATCATTGACGTGCCTCCTTTCTCTTCAATGACCAGTTAAATGTTACCCCTAGGATTAACATAATAGGGCCAGCAACTGTAATCATTCCTCCCACCGATACCCCATTCATTACCTCGACAAATGGTGTATACATAAATTTTTGAAGTGGATTTCCGCTGAGGAAACTAAAGCTTGAACTGATACGGTCGAGTGGAATCATCCCTGATAAGAACATATAGATTAAGTTTATAGAAGTTGAAAATGCTGGTAAATTCTTCTCAGTCACGAAATTGCCGATTAAATTTCCAAGTTCATTAAAGACTAAACTATAGAAAACGATGAGGATAATAATGCTGACGAAGTTCCCTCCAAAAGTTGTTGGGTCAAGAATTTTCCATAGGCCGATATACACAAATGACAATAGAGTCGTCATTATCATATTCACGGCTAAATCGAGTCTATTTTTTTCTGAAATACTAAATGGTAAAACGTCCAAGCGTTTACGAAGGCCGCTGAATTCCTTTTTTACCCCAAAGCCCATCGCAGTTTCAAGGAACATCATAAACAGAAATCCAAGTCCTGTAATCGCGTAGTGTTGATTCGCAGTCACTTGTGATTCAGCTTCCACCTGTTCTGTCTCAAAAGCTCCCGCCAGAATTTCCTGTTGTAAGGCTGCAAGTATCCCCGCTGCTTGTTCTGGCGTAATGGATGCATTTTGACTTTCTGCGACTGCATTCATTACGGAGCTTGCTTCTAATAATTGCGAAGTCATTGTTTTTAAGAGCGATTCATACACCGCAAATGACGTATTCGATGTTCGTCCTAATTTCTTAAGGGTAATCGGAGTTGCTTGTGAACGCGTTTGAATCGACTCTGTAAAATCCGAAGGAATCGTCGCAATAATTTTCGCATTTTCTTTAACAGTAGTCAGCGCAATTTGTTTTTCCTCCGTAAGCTTCTCAAACAATGCAACCACTTGTTCTCCGTAAGCGCCTTTGTCTTGATTATCGATATAAATCTTCGTTTCAATCGTTAAATCAGATGGATTGAAGGCACCCTTTGTGGTAAACGCCAAGAATAGCGTTAATAGAAATGGCATTAAGACCATGAGTAATAGCGCCGGAAAAGACTTCAGAGCGGATATTAAATTGGCTTTAATATAACGAATGTATCTCATAAGTCCTCCTTAATCACGAAGCGTCTTTCCTGTTAATTGTAAGAACGCCTCTTCTAATGTCGTTTCTTTTACGTTGACGGATTTAATCACGAGTTGTGCCTGTTCGACTTGCTCAATCAATTTCATCATCGAGAAAATCGTTTGGTCAATCGTGAGGGCTATTTCTTGTCCGTCCACTGTTACAAATTGAATGCCGTTTTCGCTATTCTTCAACACTTCGTCAAATCCAGCAGGCACGCGGTCCAATGTGAGCGCCACAGTTTGTGTATGGCCCACGAGTTTTTTCACTTCTTCTTTCGTGCCATACGCCACTTCTTCTCCTAAATCGAGAATGAAGACACGCTTACAGAGGGCTTCGATTTCCTCCATATAGTGCGACGTGTAAAGAATTGTCGTGCCTTGTTCGGCAAGAGACTGAATATAGTCGAAGATATGTTGACGCGACTGCGCATCCACCCCAACAGTTGGTTCATCTAAAATCAAAATCGAAGGATTATGCAACATCGCAACGGCAATATTCAAGCGACGTTTCATCCCGCCAGAGTAGTTTTTCACTTTTTCTTTCTTCTTGTCGGTTAGACCGGCCACTTCCAGCAACTTCTCAATTTGACTCTTTAACTCAGCTCCTGCTAACCCGTAAAGTCCACCGAAGTATTCTAAGTTGTCGACCGCGTTCAATTCCTCAAGAAGCGCGATATCTTGTGGCACTAAGCCTAAGTGTTTTCGAATTTCTACTTTATCGGTTTTAATCGACTTTCCGTTAATAAAAATGTCGCCGCTATCCATCGATTGAATCCCTGTCAGAATATCAATCAATGTACTCTTTCCGGCTCCATTAGGTCCAAGTAATCCAAAAAGTTCCCCTTCCATAATTTCAAAGGAAACATTTTGTAGGACTTTTTGTCGTCCGTAAGATTTGGTTACGTCTTTAATTTCAATCATATGTACACCTCTTTTTTATCGAATAAATGAAAGAATGGCTGTTAATAAACAAAGAACAATCGCTACAATTGCTTCCTCTTTTAAATCTTTAGGGGTCTTCTTGGATTCGTTCATTTGTTTACCCTCCTACTTGTTTGTACCCTTATCATAGCAAACACTCATCGGAGTCTATAGTCCAAAACGTCATTACATACCGTGACGAAAGTCATGTTTTCTATAAAAAATGCCCCGACTCTTTCAGATTCTATACTCCATGGTGGTTTATCTGAAAGAATCGGAGCAGTCTTAATTATTGTTTGAGTTTGTTTTCGTACGCGAAAATCACAAGCTGCGTGCGATCACGAAGTTCTAATTTTGATAAAATGGTACTAATATTATTTTTCACGGTTCCTTCTGAGAGGAAGAGCGTTTGCGCGATTTCTTTATTGCTTAAGCCTTGCGCCACTTGTTGGATGAGTTCCACCTCACGCGGTGTGAGCCCCCATTTTTCTGCATCAAAGGCTACAGGCTTCTCAACAGTCGTATTCGTCAGTAGCGTCTCTGAAATCACCGTATCCATCACGACTTTTCCAGACAGAGCGACTTTAATCCCGTCAAGAATCGCCTCTGGACTACTGTCTTTTAATAAATACCCCGAAGCACCATTTTGCACGGCTTCGACAATATATTCAGTATCTTGGAAGGTCGTCACAATCAGCACCTTCACCTCTGGAAAGGCCTCTTTAATCAGCTTCGTTCCTTCGATTCCGTTACTCTCTGGCATGCGAATATCCATCAAGACCACATCTGGTTGGTTCTCCTTGCAGGCTTCAAAGGCCGCACGTCCACTCTCTGCTAAAGCGAGGACTTCGACATTACCGCTCGCCTCAAGCATGATTTTTAAACCGGTACGGATGAGCATTTCATCGTCGGCAATAATAAGTTTGATTGGGTTTGTCATGGTTCTCCTCGTTTCTATTGTTTTTCTGTATTCGGTAAGATCATTTGCACGGTCACACCTGGATTTGACGCCTCAAGTGTCACCGACCCACCTTCTCCTCTGAGTCGTTCTTGGAGGGATTTGAGTCCGCCTTTTGGAGCTAAATCGACCGCTCCCGTTCCGTTATCTTTAATCGTTACGACTAATTGCGACGGATTATACATGAGTAGCACGGTAATGCGCGTCGCTTGTCCGTGTCGCATCGCGTTTGTAATCGCCTCTTGGACCCCACGGAAGATGCTGAGCTCTGCCTCACTTGTGAGCGTGAAGGTTGGCTCATTTTTTCTAAATTGAATATCGATACCACTGTTGACTTGTACCTCGTGGAAAAATTCTTCCAGCGCAATATCCAACTGCTTCTTATCCATTTGTTCCGGCTTCAAGTCATGAACAATCTTACGCACTTCTTGCAAACCCTCGACTGCAAAATCACGAAGCCCCTCGCTCATTTCTTGAATCGGCGAGTTTTGTTGCTTGGCCAGTTGTGAAATCGCCCCTAGCTGAATAATAATCGTGGACAGACTATGTCCCACCGAATCGTGAATCTCACGAGAAATTCGGTTTCGCTCTTGCAGCGTGAAAATTTCCTTCATCGTCCCCATTTTATATTGGGCTTGTTGCAAGTCATACCGTTGTTCGCTGAGTTTTTGCTCGACTTTTTCCAACTCTTCTTGCAGCGCTCTTCTCTCTTCCAAAATATGATTTCCATAAGAGAAGAATAAAAGGAAGAACATGGTCATGACAACTTGAATGCTATCGCCTTTTTGAACGGCTGGAACGATAACGACTGCACCTAATAGGAACTGTAGTATCAATGCATTTCTAAAGGAGAACCGTAAACTTACCTCAAAACAGAGAAGAAGAATCAGTCCTGTAAAAATAGTGTTGAAATACAAACAGAGAAGAACGACTGCGATGCCTTCAATCAGGATGTACCATTGATATTTCAATGAATAATAGCCAACTTGCACAAGCGCGATAAATCCAAAGAAGAAGGCGATGTCTCCTGCGTTCATATTCGGTAGTTGCGACCATTCAAAAAGCGCAAAAAGGATGAAACCATACCGAATAATGAATCGTACCCATTGATCGATTTTCATGATTTCACCCCTTTGTCATTACTGATTTAATAAAAATAAAAACGCGATAAAATTATTGAGAAAATGCATCGAGATAGATGCAAAAACATTGTTGTTATAATAACGATACATCCCCACAATCGGAATTGTTAATGGAACGTACATTAATGCCGCTGTCCAGTCAATCAAACCTGCAGCATCTTTTGAAAGTGCGTGAAGTAGCACGAATAGAAACGCTGAAATAAACGTTAATACCTCTACATTAAGCGATTTCTTAAACGAACCAATGATGGCTTCACGAAACACCAATTCTTCCAAGATTGGCGCTACAACGCATAGTAGAACAAACATGGTCACGGCATTGTTTGCGCTCATCATCTTCTCGATTTGTTCTTGGTTATCCGACGTCACATCTCCAATAAACCGGGCTACCGCAATTGCTAACCCAATACGAAGTGCGTATCCAATCGCCAAATCTCGAATAAACGGACGCTTGATGAAGTTTTTGAACCCTTCCACAAGCTTCTCGCGGAACAATGCGACCCCAATCACTGTTGAAACCAGTTGAAGGATCAGGTAGGCATTTGTATCAATACTTGGTCCCGAAGACGTATAACGAATAAAGAACGCCGGGAAAACCATCAAGTTTAAAAAGTAAACAACCCATAAAAGAACCGCATTTTTCTTCATAGAACACCTCTAGTCATCCGTAAAACGGACTGGTTTTGTATTTTTAATGCTATAGATTTTTTCGATTTTGCCATCATGCCATACGATACCGTGAAGCGCGCCGCCAAAAACAGCTCCGCCATCGATACCGATTTTGCCGTCATGTTGCCACAATTTCATAAAGTCGCCATCTTCGTTTAAGCCACGTAAAGGTGTGTGACCGAAGATAATCGTTTTGCCAGTGTTGTTGGCCCCTTTATGGAATGGCTCACGAATCCAGTAGAAGTCTTTTGGCTCAGTGTCATGCCAGTCGTCTAAGCGTAAATCCACCCCAGCATGCGCTAAGAGCAAGTCGCCTTCATCGATAAAGAGAGGACGCTCTCTTAGAAACGCGATGAGTTCTGGATATTGTGCTTTAATCGCTTCGGCATCTTCCACCGGATTGACCGGAGTGCCTTGTGGACGTCCGAGTAAGTCGTTAATCGTTGTATCCCCATTGTTTCTGAAGTAGTGTGGAAAACGACCTTCGGGATCATCGATAAATGCAAGGAACATCACTTCATGATTTCCCATCAAATACCATGCGTTTTTCTCTTTCGCATATTTCATCCCTGTTAGGACACTACGTTTATTGTCTGGTCCACGGTCAATCAAGTCTCCCATGAAGACAAGTTGCTGAGTTTCTTCGTCCCAGTTTTGAAGCATTTCTTCCATCATGTCTGCTTCGCCGTGAATATCACCAATAATAAAATATGTTTTTTTCATTTTCTACACCTCAATTACTCTGTTACAGTCTATTATAGCAAACTTTCGCGTCAATATGAAAGTGGATTTGACTCATGAAAAATTTGCAAAAAAAGAAGCCTTACTTTCGTAAGACTTCTTCGTCATTTAAGATTATTGGTTTTCTTTTTTACGAATGAATAATAACGCTGCCGCTACAACCACAAGTACGCCACCAATGATAACAGTGAATCCTTTTGCTGTACCTGTATTTGGTAATTCAGGACGTTTTGGTTCTTCTGTTGTTGGAACTGCTGGAGTTTCTGTTGTTGAACCTTCAGTAGTAGTTCCTTCTGTTGTCGTTGAAGCTGTAGTAGCTGCAGTTGTTGTTGTGCTTTCTGTAGTACTTGCAGTTGTTGTTGTACTTTCTGTAGTACTTTCTGTTGTTGTTGTACTTTCTGTAGTACTTTCTGTTGTTGTTGTGCTTTCAGTAGTTGATTCAGTCGTTGTTGTAGTAGTAGTTTCAGGCATTTCACCATCAGCTGTACCCGAACCAGATAATAATGTGTAAATTACATCTGTTGATTGTTCACTATCTAAACCTTCAGCAGTAATTGAGATTTTGTTTTGTGGGTTCTTTGTAGGATCCACTAAGTTTACGATATAGTCAACGTAAATAATTTTATCTGTTGTATCGATTTTTACTTTAATACCTGTATCAGTGATTTCATAGTCACTTTCAGAAAGGAATCCAGCTGAAACCCACGGATTTTCTGAATCTACTAATTCAACACGTAATGAACCAGGTACGTATGTTTGGTTTGAATCCCAAACATCTTTAATTTCAACATTACTTAATGTTTTTCTAGCGGCGTTTAAACGTGCCCACCAGTGAACTTGTTCAGCGTTCTCTGTTGGTTGAAGACCCCATTTAGTAACCATTTCTCCTGGAGTAGGTCCTTCAAGTGGATCGATTTTTTGTGATACGACAGTACCGTTAAAATCAAGTTCTTGAGTAGTATCTGCTAAACGATTGTCTGGTTCCCACTTAACATCAACTTTTAATTCGATGTTTTTGTTTAATTTGTGGTCTTTAAAGTATGGACCAAACGTTACTGTAACTGCACCGCTTTCTGGTGACACTTCAGCATATGCTACTGTTTCTCCCGCTTTATTATAAATTGGGAAGCTGTAAGAAGATTGAATTTTCACAGGTGAATTCACTTTGAATGTCATTGTGTCATTCATGTTGATATCAATATTATCAGGAATATCTACTTTGAATGTAATTCCCCAACGAGCATATAAATCGGTTGCATCTCCCGAGATTTGAACAGTTGGATTCTTCACTTCAATCGCTGTTCCATTTTTTGTTACTTCTGCCGCACTTGCTTGTTTTGGAGCAAAAAATACTGCTAAAGCAAATAGAGCGGATAGTAATAAGAATAATTTCTTTTTCATAAAAATCCTCCTAGTTTCTTGATTTAAATTCTATTCTTTCAAACTCCATCATTTTTTCTCCCAAAATCAACACTGTTTTTTCGAAAAAGCGATTACGTTTTGAAAGAAATTTGAACATAAATCAACTAATAGTTATTCTAAACTACTATTGCTCTAACTGCAATTCAAAACCCCCTAAATCATGTGTTTTTAATGATTTTTTTCTCTTAAAATGAAAAATAAAAAAGCTAGAAATACCGGAAATATTTCTAGCTTGCTCAATTATTCTAAAATTCATTTAAAGCTACTTGCCGGGATTGAACCGGCGACCTCCACCTTACCAAGGTGACGCTCTACCGACTGAGCTAAAGCAGCGTTTTTTGGGTAAAAAAAAAGAACTCCGCCAGTAGGACTCGAACCTACGACATCATGATTAACAGTCATGCGCTACTACCAACTGAGCTATGGCGGAAAAATATTAAAGCGTGGCAACGTCCTACCCTCGCAGGGAGAAACCCCCAACTACTATCGGCGCTAAGAAGCTTAACTTCTGTGTTCGA
>JABZYV010000048.1:0-10636 GCA_015264955.1 Streptococcus sp.
ACGAGATGGGGGATTGGATATGGAAATGGAAAACGAAACAACCGCACTCAAATGGGAAAGAGGAGAGGACAAATGACTGCCAATTATTCAACACGGGAATACCGTGAGAAATTATACGATGACCTTCATGTTCGATTGAGAGATACAGCGATTTTGATGTGTGCAATTTTTATTGCCTCTATCGGTCTAAATATGAATTCAACAGCTGTCATTATTGGAGCCATGTTGATTTCACCTCTCATGACACCGATTGTTGGACTGGGATTCGGTTTAGCTATTTTTGATACGCGTTTAATCAAGCAATCTCTAGAGGTTTTATTGACTCAAGTGTTGGTCAGTTTGCTTGTCTCGACTCTGTATTTCTGGATTTCTCCCTTGTCTTATGCAAGTAGCGAGTTGATTGCACGAACCTCTCCAACCATTTGGGATGTTCTCATTGCTATTGCTGGTGGGATTGCTGGTGTGATCGGTTCAAGGAAAAAAGAAGCAAACAATATCGTGCCAGGAGTAGCCATTGCTACAGCTCTGATGCCACCTATCTGCACTGCAGGCTATGGTTTAGCTAATGGGAATGTACGATTTTTATTTGGGGCCCTTTATCTTTTCTTGATCAACTGTGTCTTTATCATGCTAATCAACATTGTTGGAACAAGAATTATGATGAGAAAGTCTCCCTTAAGTTCATTTAATGAGCTAAGCATTAAAATGAGAATTGGGTTGATATCCTTGATTGTATTATTGGTCCTTCCAGCCAGCTATTCAGCAGTCACTCTGACGATGGATCAAGCGCGAAAAGAAGGGATCAAACAGTTTGTAGGAAAAGAGTTCGCCAATCATACGGTCATTAATCAAGTCTACAAGTCAAGTAACAATGAATTGGTCTTGACGGTTGTTGGAGATCCGATTTCAGAAGAAGAATTAGAAACCATTCGCCAAAAACAAGCCTCTTACGGTATTCAATCTGTTCAATTGAAAGTCAATCAAGTCCATAATTCGACAAAATTAGATAGTGAGACGACCAAGGAATTTTACGAAAACATTGACAAGTATATCGAACAAAAACTCTCTGAAAAAGATTTACAAAACGATCGCGCAAAAGAAAATGAAGCAGACAAGGATTGAGGACGATGAACTGAATAGGTTTTTCTTTCTGGTTGTTTTCTGATAACGGTTCATAAATGAACAAAGCAAGCCTTAAAACGTTAATACGTAACAAGAATTACTTACAAAATTTCAGCACTCTGTATTTGCAGGGTGCTTTTTTGTTAGTACGAATTATTTATTCACTGCACGTATTTTGGTATAATGCGGATATTAACTTTATTAGTCGAGGAGTATTTATGTCTTATATCAGCACCATTAAAATCGCACTGATTTTATTTCCTATTTTAGCGTTTGTCATTACCATTCCGTACATGATTGCAAACTATCGAAAATACGGTTCGGTGAATAAATTGCGCACGGTTATTTTTTATTCGTTTATCTTATATTTACTGGCGGCATATTCATTAGTGAACTTGCCACTTCCGGACCCAGAGACGGTTCATACGACGTACACAGACAAATTAAACCTCGTTCCGTTTTCGTTTGTAGCGGACTTCTTCAACGATAGCCCGTTTGTACTGACAGATCCATCGACATGGTTTGATTCGATGAAATATCCATCGTTCTACGTCCCAGCATTCAATGTATTGATGCTCGTGCCGTTTGGGATTTACATGCGTTATTATTTCAAATGTAGCTTCAAGAAGACGATTTTATTAACAGCGTTACTCAGCTTATTCTTCGAGCTCACGCAATTATCTGGATTGTACTTTATTTATCCTGGACCTTACCGCCTATGCGACATCGATGATATTATTCAAAATACGGCGGGTGGCGCACTCGGGTACTTCATTGGTCAGCTTGCGGTTTGGGTTCTTCCTTCAAGAGACGCCATTGATGAGAAATCCTTTGAGGAGGGTTCACGCGTATCGAGCATTCGCGTCATGTTGTCGCTCCTCATTGACGCAGCGATTGTCTACGTACCGTATAGCTTCTTGAATACAACTGTTCCAGTTTCTGTATTGTTTGCATTGTATTTTGCCTTGGTACCACTCTTTAATGGAAAAACACTCGGAAGCGCCTTGCTCAAATTCGGAGTAGAGTTCAAAGACAACAAAGCCTTTCGTACAGTACTCAGAGGTATCCTCATCACAGCGTACTTCAACTGGATTCCGCTAGGATTACTCACACTCATGGACGTCTTTAACTTTGAAGCAGAAACACCAGAATTCCTCGTATTATTTGCAGGAACCTTACTCATATTCGTATTGTACTTCTTAATCATCCTTATCGTGACGCTCTTCAATCGTCGTTTCCTATTCGACCGATTAACAGGGGCAGAGTACCAAAGCACAATTGATAGAAAAGCATAATCGTTTTTCTAAAATGAAATTAACATTTTTAGCATCCCATTTATTGGGGTGCTTTTTTTGTGTAGAGAATTGAGGTCAGTTGACACAGCCGTTGGAGCAACGCGACTTACGGATGTGGCTGCGACGGGCGAAGCCCTAGCCAGGGGGTGTTGGTGCTTTAGCAACTTACAGCCATGGGTGCGAAGGGCGAAGGCCTAGCAAGGGGATGTTGCTACTTTAGTAGCTTACAGCCCAGGCTTCGCTGGTTGAAGCCCTAGCCTCAAAATGTTAATATCATTTTTTCGATATTATTTTAAATCGAATTAATACTCGTCGCTACTTAATAGTAATGATTAGCTTTTTATGTAGATAAAGATTATACTTAACCTATCCACAAGTGAAAGTGAGGAATTAATATGGAAAATTTAGTAGTATCTATTTTCAAAACAGAAAGTGAAGCTTATCAGGCATTTGCTGAGTTGAAAACATTCAAGCAAACTGAGAAAACAAAAGTCGCTCAAATTGCTGTTATCAAAAATGAAGGCGGTCATATTACTGATAAAGATCGTTTTGATTTTGAAGATTCTGCAAATGATGGTGCTTTAAAAGGCGGCCTAATCGGTGCGTTTGTCGGACTGCTAGCGGGACCATTAGGTGTATTATTTGGTTACGGAATTGGAAGTCTATACGGATTAGCCGGAGGCGATACTGTTGAAGCTGTCCAAGAAGGTTTAATCGACCAAGTTTCTCAAAAATTAGTTAGTGGTGAAACTGCTCTTGTTGCTTTAGTTCAAGAAGATGATGAGCAAGTATTAAATGCTTATTTTAATAAATACGACACACAAATTTTACGTTGGAATGTTGAATCAGTAGTAGAAGAAATTGAAGCTGCTGCAAAAGTTCAAGCTGATCTTTATAATAAGGCTCGCGCTCAAATGAAAGCAGAACGTAAAGAGGCTCGTAAAGAAAAAATCGAAGAATTCAAAAATAATATTAAAGCTAAATTCGAAAATTTAAAATTATAATTAAATTTGATCTCAGCACTCTGTATTTACAGGGTGCTTTTTTGTTGTAGAAATGGAGAGCATAGAAAAAGGAATTAAGTAAACATTGTACTTAATTCCTTTGTAAATAAATCTATTCAGTTTACGATTAAAACATATTTCTTACTATAAAGAGGTTAGGAAAGTAAGTCCGCCCAAAATGACTCCAGCTGCATTAGGGAAAATAAGTATCCAGTCTTTTTTTGGTTCTTTAGTCCAACCGTAAATAACCCAGATTAGACAAGAAACGGCAGCAAAAAGCGGCTGGAAAGGTTGACCTTTACTTCCTTGTAGGTTTGCGATAATTTGTGGAATATAAGCAATAAATACAAGGAAACCGATAAAAGCTCCAATAGATCCAACAAAACGGTTAATCTTTTGTTTTGACATATGTTTCCTCCAAAAAAGTTAATACGGATATACTAACACATATTCTTTATTTTATAAACATATATTGATTTTAAGAGTCATTTTTAAAGATTTCTTAATCAGTAAAGAATAGATTAAATTACAGACGGATTGGATAGAAAAGCGAGAATAAAATGCGGATATGGTATAATGAAGTCACAAGTATTTCATTAGAGGAAGTGGCCAGATGAAAATTATTGTCGATCGCAATTCGGTTTGTGCCGGAGATGATGTATACAATCATGAGATGACATTCGAGGTGCCAGAGAGCCTCACAGTGGCTGAATTCTTTGACCTCGTGAAAGGCCACGGATTCTTAGCAGCGATTGTAGGAAACGATGTGGCGTGGGGGCTTCAAAATCGCACGGGTAAAATCGGAGAGTATTTTACAAAAACAGGAGAAGTCACTCATCCAGAAGTGAGCATTAAAGATAAAATGGACGAAGCGGGTGGCGACCCTCATTTCTACGTGCGCTATTATAGCAATCCCGAATGGGCAAGAGAAATCAGTAACGGAGGACAAGCATGAATCGTGAAGAGTTTTTAAATAGAATCAATAAAGAAGGATTTTCATTTGCCATCGATATGACACGCTGGGGATTTTCAGACTGCAAGTCACTCGTTCGCAGTCGCAGACTTTCTGAGGAACAACTCTACCAGATGTTTGTGGAATTCTGCGAGGAGCTTGAGAACTGTCTCAAGGAAGCAGGGGACGAGCGTCGCATGCTGTTTAATAAATATCCAGTGAGCCCAGTTCATGATAAATATAAAACTAAGTTCGATGCGATTTCTCCAAATGGACGCGAATTCCGTTTCGATTTTGTATTTCGCAATGACAATCATCTGAAAGTGTACCACCTTTTTGAAACGATTAATGGACGCAAGAGGATTACATGGAAGGATATTCTTTGGGAAATAGTGGATGTATTATAAGCATATAAAAAGAGCTTTCCAGTGTTGATATGTACCCAGAATCCTGGACACATTAATAATTAAGCTGAACGCATGGATGTTTCCCTGTATTGAACAGGGGACATCCATTTTGTTTTTTCTTGAATTCTTTTGTTATTGTAATAATCTATATAATCTTTAACTGCCGTTTGAAATTCCTTAAAGGTAGAATATTGCTTTTCCAAACCATAGAACATTTCGTTTTTCATTCTGGCGAAAAACGTTTCTATAATGCAATTATCATAACAATTTCCTTTTCGAGACATTGATTGAATAATTCCTCGTTCTTTTAATGACTGTTGATAAAATGCGTGTTGATATTGCCAACCTTGATCAGAATGGAGAATCAATCCATTAACATCAGGGAATTTTTTGAAAGCTTTATTTAACATCCTTTGAATCTGTTCTAAGTTGGGACTTAGAGAAAGATCATAGGAGATTATTTCATTAGTAGACATATCTAAAATTGGAGAAAAGAAACATTTTCCCCAAGGAAAAGTGAATTGAGATACATCTGTACTCCATTTTTGAAGTGGCCTATCGGCCGTAAAATCTCTGTTAATAATATTATCAGCAACTTTCCCAACATTGCCTTGATAAGAATGGTATTTCTCTTTAGGGCGTTTTCCAAACAATCCATTTATATGCATAAGACGTTGAACTCTTTTATGATTAACAACGTGACCTCTCCGGCAAAGTTCTTGGTAAATTCTTCTTACGCCATATCTACCTTTATTTTCATGAAATATTTTTTTGATTTCTGATAATAAAACACCATTTTTCTCAGCGACAGCATCAACTCTATTCAATTCAAAATAGTAAGTAGATTTCGCCATTTTCATCGCTTTAAGAAGATGTTTTAGTTGGTATCCTATTTCTCGTAATTCTTTGATGACCGCTGCTTTCTCGCCTTGAGAAGCGCAGCTTCCTGTTCTTTTCTCAAGGCTCTCAGTTTTTTTATAACAGCAATTTCAGCTTCTAAATATGCATTTCGTTCACGTAATCTAAATAATTCTTCTCGTTCGGATTCTGAAAGGTTATCAGGCACATCTTTTTTATTCATAATAGGCTCCTTAGATAATGGTCGTCGTCTTTTCTTATTCTTTAAACCATTATATCCATAAGTTTTATACTTGTGAACCCAAGAACCTAATAATCCGACACTTATTCCCGCTGGAAAAGCAACCTCTGATAGAGCTTTCCCATTTAAAACCTGTAAAACAAATGTCAATTTTTCTTCTACCGTCCAATTTCTTTGTTTTTTGACACGCTCCAATCCTTTAGGACCATGAATCTTTTCAATTTTATCCCAATTCAATATTTTTCTTCTAAAACTCTCTTGCATAACATTTTCAGGAGTTTCTACCCATGTTCCTTTCCGATATAATTCGACACATTTCATTTTGAATTCGAATGAGTAACGCATAATAAATACCCCCTTTACTGGTTTGTCCAGTAAAGGGGGTACATATCAGTGTTGGAAGGCTCTTTTGCAATATTTAGAAGAATTCAATTTTTTCATCAGTATGCTTTATATAGAAATAAATAAAGTGAGCTTCTAATAAGAGAAGTGTCACTGCGGTAACGAGTGAAATAACTGTTGGTGTTGGAGCAATAAAGGCGCTCACGGCAAATCCACCGACAAAAATTAATCTTTGAGTATAATAATAATAGGATTCAGGAAATTGGTATTGTTTCTTATTGAAACGACCATTTTCGAGAACTCCAAGTAAGAAGAGGCCGATTCCAGCATATAAGAAGTTTGTCGCAAATTTATGGTTGACCTCACTATCGGCAAGGAAGCTCATCGATACGGTAATCATGATAAGTCCAATAAAAATTGGATAGTGACTATAGATGATAAATATGCCGTTTTTCTCCTGTGTCTCATCAATCACGTGATCAAATTGACCGAAATAGTAAAGGAAAAGAAGCGCCATGATCGCGAAGTAACAAACCGATTGGAAAGAGAACATCTCTCTTGTAAAGAAGGCGGTTAGTCCCATAATCATTTCCCCGAAAATAATAATCACAAGAAGCGACAGTCGCTCGATTAAGTGAGGTAGATTAATGCTAAAGTGCGAACCTTTTCTCGTTTGAGTGATCGGCATAATAAATGTAATTAGAACGCCAGCTACGTAAATCGGAGAACCAATTTCAAGTGGAAGTAGCGCTGCTAGATACACCGCGAACGTGCACAGCCCCGTCATCCAGAGGAAACTGCGAATACTTTGCTTCGTTTTAGGAGCAATGCCTTTTCTAAAGTACTCTATTAAGTACTGCAAAAATAGCGTAAGGGATAGTGTCCCGACCGCAAAGCAGAAGGCGTGATAATTGTCTTGCCACTCGGTCGAAATCATATTCGAGATGTAGAGTAATAAGCCCATGTTGGTGAACATGACGAGCATGTTCAGTGGCGAATTTTTCCCGAAACGATTGGTGAAGACCATCTGAATCATCCAACTATTTACAAGAACGAGCAGGGACAAGAGAAAGACGATAATCGCTTCCTGTGGGACCACTCCGTAATGTAGATGATGAATAAGTCCGGTTAGTTTTGAAATCGCGTAGACGAACACCAAATCGTAAAAGAGCTCAGTGAATTCGACACGCTTATGATGAATAATCGATGCCATAGTAGATCCTTTCTTTGTTAAGTACACATTAAGTTTATGTAAATAATAATGGAGAGTCAAGAAGATGATGCTATAATGGTCCAAACAAAGAGGGAGGAATGACAATGGAAATGGAAAACGAAACAACCGCACTAAAATGGGTCTTCTACCGAGAAGTGGATGTCCCACGCGATATCGAAGAGATGCTTGTGACAGGAGAGGTAGCAGACCGCGCCTTCAAAACGGTACGAGACGTAGCGATATTCACGAACAAACGCTTGATTGTTAAAGACGTCCAAGGACTCACAGGAACGAAAGTAGAGATGTATTCCTTACCGTATAGCGCGGTGAATATGTGGTCTACTGAAAATGCGGGAATTTTAGATTTTTCTTCAGAAGTGGAATTATGGACAAGAGCAGGCCATATTAAAATTGAATTGAAACGCGGCATCAATATCCGCGAGTTCGAACGCTTATTAGCAGAGTATATTTTATAAAGAAAAAAGAGCCACTACAGTTGTTGTAGCGGCTCTTATTTGTTAGGCTCTATTATTTGTTGAAAGAATTTTTAATTCCTTCTACTGCGCCTTCAACGCCTTCTTTAACGTTTTCGATAACTTCTTTGGCTTTACCTAAACCTTTTTCTACTGCACCTTCTGTTTCAGTGCTTTTATCACCAGTAACTTTACCTAAAACTTCTTTTGCAGCACCTGATGCTTGTTGTAATTTATCTTCTAATGACATTTGAAGACCTCCTTTGTTGTTTATACTATTAAGTCTAACATAAAAAAATTTATTTACAAAAGTTTCTGCTTGAGAAAGTGTTCGTAAGCAGATGTTTTAAAGAGAAGTAAAGACTCATGCTAAAATAATTCTAAAGAGACTCAAGGAGGAAACCAAATGACAGAATATCAATTACCACGCGTTTGGAGCGCAGCCGATTCTAACCAAGGAAAGTTCTCAGGAATTAACCGTCCAACAGCAGGAGCTCGTTTTGAACAAAAGTTACCTGTCGGAGAAACAGATTTACAAGTGTATTCGCTTGGCACACCAAACGGTATTAAAGTGACGATTATGCTGGAGGAATTACTCGAAGCAGGCGTCGACAAGGCAGCCTATGATTTATTCAAGATTTCAATTATGGATGGGGACCAATTCGGTAGCGACTTTGTAGCGATTAATCCGAACTCGAAGATTCCAGCACTCTTAGACCGCTCAGGGGATGAACCGATTCGCGTCTTCGAGTCAGCGAATATCTTACTTTATTTAGCAGAAAAATTTGGAAAATTCCTTCCAGAAGACACAGCTAAACGTACAGAAGTCTTAAACTGGCTCTTTTGGCAAACTGGAGCAGCACCATTCTTAGGAGGCGGATTTGGACACTTCTTCAACTACGCACCAGAGAAAATCGAGTATGCCATTAACCGTTTCACTATGGAAGCAAAACGCCAATTAGACTTACTCGACCAAGAGTTAGCCAAACGCCCATATATCGCAGGAGACGAATATACGATTGCTGATATCGCGATCTGGTCATGGTACGGACGCCTCGTTCAAGGACACTTGTATCAAAATTCTGCAGAGTTCCTTGATGCGCAAAGCTACAAGCATTTAAACGAATGGGCAGACAGAATCGCAAAACGTCCCGCTGTACAAAAGGGAGTAGAAGCGGAGTATAAATTAATTAAATAAAGAAGGGTTAGTATGATTGAATATAAAAACGTCGCCTTGCGTTATGATGAAAAGCTCGTTTTAAAAGACGTGAACTTAAGCATTAACGACGGCGAATTTATGGTGTTAGTGGGGCCATCCGGTTCAGGGAAAACAACCATGTTAAAGATGATTAATCAGTTGATTGAACCGACTGATGGAAATATTTATTTAAATGAAAAACGAATCAAGGAACATGACCAACGAAAATTACGCTTAGAGACAGGCTATGTTCTTCAACAAATCGCGTTGTTCCCGAACTTAACGGTGGCGGAAAATATCGCGCTTATCCCTGAGATGAAAGGTTGGAAGAAGGAACAAATCGCTGCAAAAACAAAGGAATTACTCGATAAAGTAGGCCTTCCAGCGGACGATTATGCTAAACGACTTCCAAGCGAACTCTCTGGTGGGGAACAACAACGGGTTGGGATTATCAGAGCCATTATTGCAGAACCGATGACACTATTGATGGACGAACCGTTCTCAGCGCTTGATGCGATTTCTCGTAAGCAACTACAAGAACTCACGAAGGCATTGCATCGTGAGTTTCAAATGACGACGATTTTCGTGACACACGATACGGATGAAGCGTTGAAGTTGGCAGATCGCATTGCTGTATTAAAAGACGGAGCCATCGAGCAGGTCGCACGTCCTGAAGAAATCTTAGAGCATCCTGCAACGGAATTTGTCCAAGAATTGTTCAAAGGAGGTGTCGTTCATGCATAACTTGATAACGACCTTCCAAGACCGTTTTAGTGACTGGACAGTAGCACTAGGGCAACATTTACAACTATCGCTATTAGCCTTACTGATTTCAATTGTCGTGGCCGTACCACTAGCCGTCGTATTAAGCTCACATAAGCGCTCTGCGGCATTTGTTCTTCAAGTGGCAGGTATTTTCCAAACAATTCCTTCATTGGCGCTATTAGGGCTCTTTATTCCATTTATGGGGATTGGAACAGTCCCAGCACTCACAACGCTTGTGATTTACGCTTTATTCCCGATTTTACAAAACACAATTACGGGACTACAGGGCATTGACCCAAGCTTAGAAGAAGCTGGGGTTGCCTTCGGGATGACGAAGTGGGAACGATTGAAGAAATTCGAGATTCCAATCGCGATGCCTGTTATCATGTCAGGAGTGCGCACCTCAGCGGTATTTATTATCGGAACAGCCACTCTTGCAGCGTTAATTGGGGCAGGGGGACTCGGTTCTTTCATCCTTCTTGGAATTGACCGCAACAACGCCAGCTTAATTTTAATTGGGGCGATTTCTTCAGCCGTTCTCGCGATTGCGTTTAGTACATTGTTGAAATGGATGGAACATGCCAAACTAAAAACGATTTTCGCAACCTTTATCGTCCTATTTGCCGGACTCGGAGCGTCTTTTGTTTCAGGGATGATGCCTTCGATGGGCCAACAAACCCTTATCATCGCTGGTAAATTAGGACCTGAACCAGAAATCTTAGCGAATATGTATAAACTCTTAATTGAGGAAAATACGAAGCTGAAA
>JABZYV010000049.1:0-10299 GCA_015264955.1 Streptococcus sp.
AACTTATATGTTACATTTTGCTTTTTCTACTATTAGTCTTCTAAGTTTACGTTGTGGTACACTTTTTGAACGTCTTCGTTGTCTTCTAGAGCGTTAATCATACGTTCGAATAAACGTAAGTCGTCGCCTTCAAGTGTCACTTCTGATTGAGGAATCATTTCGATTTCGCTCACTGTGAATTCAGTAATTCCTAAGCCTTCTAAAGCTTGGCGAACAGCGTGGAAGTCGTTTGGTTCAGCGTAAACAATCGCTTGGTCGTCTTCTTGAACAACGTCACGAACGTCAACTTCTGCTTCCATTAATTGTTCTAATAATTCGTCAGCATCTTTGTTTGCGATACCGAAGATTGCTGTGTGGTCAAATAAGTAAGTTACAGAACCTGGCGCACCCATGTTACCGCCGTTTTTGCTGTAAGCGGCACGTACGTCAGCTGCTGTACGGTTTACGTTATTTGTTAAGGCATCTACGATAATCATAGATCCGTTTGGTCCGAAACCTTCGTAACGGAGTTCTTGGTAGTCGCCATCGCCGCCACCTTTTGCTTTTTCAATCGCACGTTCGATGATATGACGTGGTACATTATAAGTTTTAGCACGGTCAATAACGAATTTTAATTTTTGGTTTGAATGAGGATCTGGTTCCCCTTGTTTTGCAGCTACATAGATTTCAATCCCGAATTTAGCGTAGATTTTACTATTGTTAGCATCTAATTTTGTTTTCTTCTCGACAATATTTGCCCATTTACGTCCCATTGTTTCACTCACTTTCTGATTTTCATCTGGACTTAACTCTTCCATTATACACAATCAAGACGCGGTTTGTTAAGTGTTTTCTACTAAAAAAGGGCCTATGAGCAAAGTTTGCAAGAATTCTTGGGCTATCGGGTATGATAGGAGTGAGGTGAGAAAATGGAAACCGTAAAAATCATCTATATTTCGACTCCGACATGCGGCGTGTGCCATGTGATTCGTCCGCAAGTTATGGAAATCGCAGGAGACTACGGCATTACCGTAGAAGAAATCGACGCCACTCTTCATCCAGAAGTGGCTAGCCGCTATGAAGTGTTAACCGTGCCCGCCATTCTCTTGATGGTTGGAGACAAAGAATTCGCGCGCCAAGCTCGCTTTATCGATCTGATGGAACTCGAAAAGCGCATCGTTCAAGCAAAGGCGTATGTGGAAACGGAGGAAACAGAATGAAAACCATGAAAGAACGTATGCTCACGGGAGACTTGTATATTCCGTCTCTGACAGAAGGGCTAAGAGACTTATCCATTAAAGGGAAAAAACTAGCGCAACAATACAACCGTTTGGACTTCGATGATTTCGAAGGAAGACGCGCGGTGTTGAAACAGTTATTCGGGAAAACAGGCGAGAAGATTTACATGGAGCAACCTGTCTATGTGGACTACGGAGTTCATACAACGATTGGTGAAGGCTTCTATGCGAATTTTGACTGTACATTATTAGACGTAGCGCCGATTACGATTGGGGACAACTGCATGTTCGGTCCGCACGTATCGCTTGTGACGCCAGGACATCCAACTGATGCCGAAACGCGCAATGCGGGTCCAGAATTTGGCAAGCCGATTACGATTGGCAATAACGTATGGCTTGGGGCCAACGTGACGGTAAATCCGGGAGTGACGATTGGCGATAATACGGTCATCGGGTCTGGCTCTGTGGTGACAAAAGACATTCCAAGTAATGTGATTGCGGTCGGAAATCCATGCCGCGTCCTTCGTGAAATTACCGAAGAAGAGAAGGCAGATTGGCGCCAGAAACACCAAGAACTATTAGAGGAACTTGGGAAATAAAACAGTAAATGAAGAAGGTCGTCCTACTAGGACGACCTTTTCGTTTGATTTATTTTTCAGTACAAGCAATAAAGCTTTCACGTAATTGATTTTCTGGAAGGTTCTTTCCGATGAAGACCAATGTTGAGCCGCGTTTTGTATCATTCCAATCGCGACCTCTTGAAATGTCAAAGCTCATTTGAACCCCTTGGAAGATGATTTGGTAATCTAATCCTTCCACGTTTAAGATTCCTTTGTAACGGTATAATTCTGGCCCGTAAATATAAACAAGCTCGTTCAACCATTCGTTAATGTTTGCGAGAACTAAAGGTTTGTCAGTCTCGATAACGAATGAGTTAATACCGCTATGGTGGCTATGACTGTGGTGATGATGATGTTCGTGATCATGGTCATGGTGGTCATGTTCGTGTTCATGCTCATGGTCGTGATCGTGGTGATCATGGTCGTGGTCATGATGGTGATGCTCGTGATCGTGGTCACCGTGCGCATGTGTATGGCCACATTCTTCGCAATATTCTTCTTCAGCGTGTTCTTGCATTTCTAAGATTTTCTTTTCAGATGCGTAGAACAATTCAAGTCCGAACATGTCGCTCATATGAACAGGACGTGCATCAAGGTCTTGGATTTCCGCAAAGGCATTGATGCTACGAACTTCGTTAATTACTTTCGCGTAAATCGTTTCGTCTACTAAGCTATGTTTTGACATGAAAATCTTATCCGCGAAACCAACTTGTTTTGCTGGTTCAGGTTGATGCGCTGTTTGGTATAGGAAGTTTTTAGAATCCACAACCGTTAATACCGCATCTAAGATAAAGTGCTCGTTTAAGAATGGCACGTTAATAAATGTTTGTGCGATTGGAGCTGGATCAGCAAGACCTGTTGTCTCGAATAACACGCGGTCCACACGAATGCCGTTTTGTTCTTTGACCATTAAGATGGATTTCAACATATCAGCAATGTCTGTACGAAGAGTACAGCAGAGGCAGCCGTTATCCATTTGATAGATTTCTTCTTCAACGTCAAGTACGAATTGATGGTCTACACCGATTTCGCCGAATTCGTTAATGACAACCGCGATATGTTCGCCGTGTTTTTCTTTTAAAACTTTGTTGATTAAAGTCGTTTTCCCAGCGCCAAGGAAGCCGCTGACGATTGTAACTGGAATTTTTTGTGTCATAATTCTTCTCCTTCACCTTTTCCATTTTCTTCAAGTAAATTCATTGTAGCACTCTCTTAAAAATTCTCAAAATAGACTGTTTCCAGCATTTGGTTGCGAATGTGCTATACTGAAACAGAGAAAACGAGAAAGAGTGTATCGAATGACAAAACAGGAAGTACCAAATGCGGCCATTAAGAAAATCGATTGGGCCGAGCAATTCATCAACCAACACTTACAGGCCTTTCGTTGCCCGTATTGCCATGATGCGATGGTTTCTGCCAAGAATCATAGTGTCGTCTGCGAAAAGGGGCATAGGTTTAATATTTCGAAAAAAGGAACCTTGCATCTGATGAAGCAAAATGCGAATACGGATTATGATGCGCCTCTTTTCCATCATCGCTATGAACTGGCGCAGAGTGGGTTCTTTGAGCCTTTATTAGAGGCAATTTTGCTGCATCTTTCGGCAGACGAAGAGAAGTTTATTGTCGATATCGGATGCGGGGAAGGTAGTCATTTATCGTGGTTCTCTAAGCGCGTAAAAGCACCTTTATGCGGCATGGATATCGCAAAAGAAGGCATCCATCAAGCGTCGGTTCACTTTGGAAACGAAGCGCTATTCTTCTTGGGAGACTTGGCGAACTTGCCATTTGCGGACGAATCCTGCGGAACGCTATTAAATATTTTAACGCCGTCGAACTACCAAGAATTTATGCGCGTGTTAGTTCCAGGAGGGACGCTCGTTAAAGTCATCCCTGGCAATGATTATTTAACAGAGTTGCGCCAACAGCTCTATCGTTCAAATCCGGAAAAACAAACGTATTCGAATGCGGATATTCTAGAACGCGTGAAGACCGAATGCACTCAAGTGACATTTGAAGAAGTGCGCTACACGGTGAATTTAACCGAAGAAACCTATCGCCACTTACTCGAAATGACGCCTTTATACTGGGGAGCAAGCGACGAAGATAAGGCCTACAGCAACGCCCATCCGCTCTCACAAGTGACGGTGCACTATGTTGTGGCCATCGTGAAAAAAGCCGAAAACAAATAGGAAAAGTATGGTATAATAAACTTATTAACAAGCAGGAGGCCTAATAATGGGATTCAAAGATTTATTTTCTCGTAAAAAAGAAGAACCGAAAGTAGAAGAAAAACCGGTTCAACCAGAAGAAGTAAAAGAAGAGAAAAAGGAAGAAAAACAGGCAGTTGAGCCTGCTCCAAAACAAGTAGAAGAACAAAAAGGAACTGAAGAACCACGTGTATTCACTGTGGGGATTGAATATGTATACTCTGTTTCAAAAGACTCACCAGATATGGTCGTTGCCGGACAAGTCAATGGAACGGTGAAAGTCGGGGATGAAGTCCTTCTTACGAAACTTGGAAGCGACGACGATGAATCGTTTAGAACTGCGGTTTACGGAATTCAAGTCGGCGAAGATCGCGTGATGGAAGCAACAAATCAAAAAGCCGTTTTATGGGTGGAAGATGCGACAAAATTCTTTCCATATGTTGGAACAGTGCTTCACTCTGAAGGCGTTACTGAAAAACAATTATACTCTGCATACATTAACGCATTAGGCGAACGCTTTATCGGCGTTGAAGGTGGCGTGCTTACGGATATGGACCGCGCACATTTAACAGTATCTGATGTAGCTGAAATTTGGCGACTTCTTTTATGGTATTGCAACGCGAATGCGGAAAACGATACGGAAGAAACACGCGAAGAAAACTTCAACAAGATTCGTACTCTTGTAACGATGGTTCGCGATAAATTATTCCTTTTAGATGGCATTTACGCGGTTTATTCTAAGAAAACTGGCGAGCCATACTTATTTACAAAAACAACGACAACAGATAATGATAACTACATCACTTCACCGCCAATGGTTCATTTCGTAACGAAGGCGTTTAAAGAAAACTTGAAAGAACAAAATGAAGATACAGAAGACTTAGAACTTCGCTATATCGACAATGGAGAAGATAAAGAAGGCATTCGAAACTTCATTAGAGAAGTTGTATTACTCGACGGCGCGCAAGGCGTTCGCATCCTTTCTGAATATACTGCGATTGCGGCAGAAGGATTGATTGAGTTTCCAAACTACGAAGGCATGCGTGATGTCGACATCCCTGTAGAAAACCCAGGATTGGTTCGCTGGATGCTTCTTCTAGGTCAATTAGGAAAACCAGATACTCCTGAAAAAGAATTCCTACATGAAATGTACTTCTATTTCTTCGGACAAGAATTATTGAAGTCTACTTTTATCATTCCAATGCGTACTCATGGTGAGATTCCAGAAGCCAACGAAAATGGTGTAACAAGTTTCAAAGAAGGAATGACGTTTGATTTAGCGATGGTCGACGGAAGAGAGAAGGAACAAGCCTTGATGTTCTTCACAGACTGGCTACGATTCCGCCAAAAATTCGGCGAAGAGTGGCAAGGGCTCATGCAACCAATCGATGGCAATCTAGCACTCCATGATGTAATCATCAACGGAACAGGAAACCCAGAAGCGGGTGCCTATATTACAGAAAGCATCTTTAACAAAATTAAAGAAGCGCACAAAAAAGACGCATAATGCATAAGGACTCACAGTGTGAGTCCTTATTTTTTGTCCCTATATTCGCAAAAAAGCTATGTTATAATTAAAGTATCAGCGATTAGCAACGGGAGGAAAAGAAATGGGATTATTCGATTTTTTATTTGGAAAGAAGAAAGAAAATACAACTGTTGTTTTTGGAGTAGAAGAGATACTCCCTACTCCAAACGACTCAGAAGACTTAGTCGTTATAGGACTCGTAAGAGGAACGATTCACGTTGGAGATGAAGTCATTATTACAAATTTAGGAAGTGATAATGATAAAGCTGCAAAAGCTGTCATATCCGCACTTGAAGACGCGAATAAAGGTCAAGTGAAGAAGGCATCTGGCGACAATGTTGTAGTAACGATTAAAGATGGTAAAAAACACAACGTGTATAAAGGTACAGTCTTGCATTTCGAAGGGGTAAGCGAAGATGATTTAAGAGCTTCTTATCTTTACGCTATTATTAATGCATTTTTCTTCTGGCAAAATGGGATATTAATGGATGAGGATCGTAGACGCTTTTCGATTGCGGACCTAATAGAAATATGGAGACAATCTATTCATTTTTGTGATACACAGGCTTCAGATGAAAACTATGCATACTATTTTGAAAAAATCATTATTTTAATGGAGCAGGTTCGCGCTACATTATTAACACTCGATGAAATATATGCAGTTTATTCTGTAAAGACTGGAGAACCAGCTTTGTTCATAAGTTCAACAAGAAATAAAGATGGTAGCCTCGAGCCAGCTGAAACAATGGTACGTTTAATTCCTACGGCATATAAAGAGAAAATTACATACCCTGATGAGTTTGAACTACGTTGCATTGAAAACGGGCTTAATAAAGATGGAATCCTGAATTTCTTAAACGAAGTAATTTTCTTAAATGGAGCTGAAGGAATTGAGTTTATTTCAGATAAAACGTCAATTAATGCAAAAGCGCTAATAAAATCCCCAGATTTAGAAGGAATGAGAGAGGTTGATAAACCTATCATGAATCCAGATGTGGTTCGTTGCTTGCTAATGCTAGGCCAAATTGGAGATACTACTACATTAGGAAAGAGAGACCGAGATTTCTTATCCAAATTGTATTTAAACCGTTTGACGGAAGCCTTAAAAACAGCACGTTTTATTGTACCTATCAAAGTAGAAGGAGAATTACCAAAGCCCAACGAAAAAGGGGAGACTTCTTTTGCAGAAGATGTGAAGTATGAGTTAGCAATGAAAGAGCTAAAAGACAATAAGAAGGCTGTTCCAATTTTTACAGATTGGAAGAGATTCAATGAAGAGTACGGGGATGGGTGGAGAGGTCTCCTCCAACCGTTGGGAGGTCCATTAATTCCGCATCCTGTCCTTATTAACGGAACGCTATATTTCGAAACGGGTAACGAAACCAAAGATAGTGAATAACTTGGAGTAGGAGAAACAAAATGGGATTATTTGATTTTTTATTTGGAAAGAAGAAAGAATCAGAATCAGAATCAAGCTGTATTCTTGGAGTAATTAATGTAATTGGTGTTGATGACAACGCTACAGACTTAATTATTGAGGGCTTTGTTCAAGGAACCATCAAAGTAGGTGACGAACTTGTTGTTACAAAGATAAGTTGTTTATCCAAGACGCCTGTAAAAACCGTCATTTCATCCATTTATGTTGATGAAGAGGAGGTTCAAGAAGCCTCAGAAAAGGTGGTGAAGGTAAAAGTCAAAGACGGGAATAAACTTGGGATTTATAAAGGTACCGTGTTGCATTCGGAAAACGTGACAGATACTCAGGTTTATCTTACTTATCGTTTTGCAATGGATATCGCTTTTGTAAGGCAACAAGATGGAATACTCACTGAGGAGGATCGTGAAAAATTAGCCGCTTCAGATATTTCAGAGATTTGGAGTTTATATTGGAAAGCCCATCTTGAAGAGTTTGAAAAGGTAAAAGAAATAAAAATGAAGGTGGATCAGAGAAGACGAGATTTCTTTAATTTGATTCGGAAAAAACTATTTTTATTAGATGACATTTATGTAATATACTCAACAAAAACGAACGAACCTCATTTGTTTGCTACTGCATCATTAGATGGAAATAAGGGGATCACTGTTTCACATTCATGGGTTTATCTGATTCCAAGTTCATACATGCATTACCGTAAAGAGATTTATAAGAAAGATGAGAGAAATGATTTTAAACGAATTGAAAACGGACCTGAAAAAGAGGGAATTCGTAATTTTCTAAGAGATTTATTTATATATGATGGAGTAGAATCGATTCTATATTTCACAGAAGATACGTTGATTTTTGCAAAAGAATTAATGGACCTTCCGAATTATGAAGGGGTAGATGAAGCAGAAATCCCTGTAACGAATCCAGATTTAATGAAGTTTTTGCATCTATCAAGTCAATTGGACGGAATAGAAGATAAAGAAGAAAAGAATATCGGTAAAGCATATTTTTATCTGCTTGCCAGATTTACAAAGACCGCAAAATTTATTGCGCCTATGCAACTTCATGGGTATGACCAACTTCTGGAAGATAATCCACAAACTGCAATCGAACCTAATATTCCTTTTAATTTAGCGATAAAACAAGGGAAAACAAAAGAGAAGGCCGTTCAAGTGTATACAGATTGGAAGAGACTCCGTAAACACTTTGGTGAAGAGTATAAAGGGTTAGTTGTAACGCTTGATGAATTGGTAAAGGATTATGATGTTGTTATTAATCCTGGCGAATATCCGATAGCTCTATTTATGACAGAAGAATTCTTTAATGCAGTAGATTAAATAGTTATAAGAAAAGCAACTCCTTGAGTTGCTTTTCTCTGGTTTAGTGGTTTATATATTCTCGAAATAAGCTATGATATAATTTAAGTATCAAGTATCAGCGATTAGCAAACGGGAGGAATATGAATGGGATTATTCGATTTTTTATTTGGAAAGAAGAAACAGGATCCGAGTTTTACTCTTGGGGTTGTTAATATTTTCAAGGAAGAGGACAATTCTTCAGACATAATGATTATGGGTTTCGTGAAAGGAACCATAAAAGTGGGGGACGAAATTGTTGTAACAAAGATGAGTTGTGTGACGGAAACTCCTGTGAAAACAACCGTTCTATCACTTGAGGTTCCTGAAGGCGAGGTTCAAGAAGCTACAGACACAATGGTGATGGCAAGAGTCCAAGATGGGGATAAACTTGATATTTATAAGGGAACGGTGTTGCATTCGGAAAATGCTCCGGATGAACAACGATATAATGCTTATATTACTGCGCTGGGAATCGCTTTTGTGAATGAGCAAGAGGGCAAACTTACTAAAGAGGATTGTGAAAAATTAGCGGCTTCAGATATTTCGGAGATTTGGCAATTATATTATAGAGTGCATGCTGAAGAGGCTAAACGATTTGAAGCCAAACAGGTACTATTAAATTATAAAAGACGAGAACTCTATAAATTGATTCGAGAAAAACTGTTTTTAGTAGATGATATTTATGTAGTGTATTCAGTAGAAACTGATGAGCCTTATCTATTTTCACATGCATCAGAAGATGAGAAGGGCTCACTCTCTGTTACAATGCCAATGGCTCAATTGATTCCAAGCTCATACATGCATTACCATAAAGAGATTTATAAGAAAGATGAGATATTTGATTTTAAACGAATTGAGAATGGGCCTGATAAAGAAGGGATTCGTAATTTCATAAGAGACTTATTTATCTATGATGGAATACGTGGAATTCAATATTGTGGTGAAAAAACAACGATTCTTGCGGAACAACTAGTGGATCTTCCGCGGTATAAAGGGATTGATGAAAAAGAAATACCTGTAACGAATCCGAATGTAATCAAGTGGTTATATTTGGCACGTCAATTGGGCAAGCTGAATACTAAAGATAAGAAAACACTCAGCCAGGTCTATTTATATCAGTTTTATGAAGCGTTAAAAACAGCAAAATTTATTGCCCCAATGCGACTTCATGGATATGACCAACTTTTGGAAGACAACCCGCAAACTGAAATAGAACCTAACATTCCTTTTGATTTAGCAATGCAAACCGGAAAAACGAAAGAGTGGACACTCAAAGTGTATACGGACTGGAAAAGACTTCGTAAGCACTATGGAGAAGATTGTAAAGCATTAATTGTGACGCTTGATGAACAATTAGAGTATTATGATGTCGTTATTAATCCGGGAGACCATCCGATGGCAGCTGCTACGATTACAGAAGAATTGTATAATGAAGTGAAGAAGAAAACAGTATAAGAAAAGCAACTCAAGGAGTTGCTTTTCCTTTGTTTATAAAGCTCTTAAAGTGCATAACAGAAGGATTTTTTTGATGGAAATTCAAATTAACTTGGGGAACGATAAAAAATTTCTCAAAAACGTTAGAATTTCTTAACTTTTCAGTTGATTTTTTCTGAGAAAAGCGCTATTATACAAATAATCTTTTGCTCTGTAATTGATTTTGCACGGCAATTGATGTTCGACTAACGTTAACTTTCGCAGTGTTTACACCGAAGGCTAGCGTTCTTTTTTTGCGCAAAATTTAGACACTTTGTGATAAAAGAGAAGTATAGTACAATAGATAGGAAGAAAGAGAGGAGGTTTTTGATGGATACAGCAGTCTTAAAACAGAAAATTATTGCTAAAAGTAAAGAGCTTGGCATCGATAAGATTGGTTTTGCTTCTGCCGAGCCGTTTACGCACTTAGAAGAGAGTATGCGCCGTTCCAAAGAACTCGGCCATACGAC
>JABZYV010000004.1:0-63716 GCA_015264955.1 Streptococcus sp.
CGAACGTTCGCTCAACAGTGATATTAATTTATCATAACTGATTATCAAATTCAACCGATATGATTCGATTTTTAAAAACTTTTTTCAATTTCTTAAAAACCGTAACTAAGTCGGATTTCTTCTATATAAATTCATCTCGATATCTTTACAATTTCAGGGAACGCTCGTATAATTATGGATGTAAGACGCCGAAATAGCTCAGTTGGCAGAGCAACGCACTCGTAACGCGTAGGTCGCAGGTTCGACCCCTGTTTTCGGCATTCTAAGAATCTTTTCTTCTTTCTTATATTTATGTAGAAAAACGGTTGAGTATTACTCAACCGTTTTTCTTTGGACTAATTCAATAATTTTTAATACAACGTCGCTGGCTTTTTGCATGCTTTCGAGAGTTACGAATTCATATTGTCCATGAAGGTTTTCTGCTCCAGTAAATAAGTTTGGAGTCGGAATTCCTTTATAGGTAATAATACATCCGTCTGTTCCTCCACGGAATGGTTGGATGTCTGGCGTGATTCCACATTCTTTATAAGCCTCAATCGCTACTTCAACCGAAGTCATATCGTCTTTTAAGATTTCATACATATTATAGTACTCATCGTAAATCGTGCATTCGATACGAGGCACATCATACGTTGCATTTTGCGCATCGACGATTTGTTGGAACTGCGCTTTTCGCTCTTCGAATTTCTCCATCGAGTGATCGCGAATAATATATTCCAATTCAACCTTACCGATGTCGCCGGATTGTTTCGATAACATAAAGTAGCCTTCGTACCCACTCGTACGTTCAGGCACTTCGGCTTCTGGCATACGTGAAAATAGTTTTGCCGCTTCTGCCAAAGCATTCACCATCACATCTTTAGCTTGCCCTGGGTGAACACTTGTCCCATGAATCGTCACCACTGCACGAGCCGCATTGAACGTTTCATACTCTAGTTTCCCTACGACGCCACTATCTAAAGTGTAGGCAAATTTTGCAGGCATACGCTCCGCCTTGAAACGATGCGCGCCTTTTCCGATTTCTTCGTCCGGACCAAATGCTAACCAAATATCGCCATGCGGAATTTCTGGATGCGCCATTAAATACAAGCACGCTTCTAATACCGAAACAAGACCCGCCTTATCATCGGCACCTAGCAATGTCGTTCCATCTGTTGTAATTAACGTTTCCCCAATGTAGTTTTTCAAACTTGGAAACTCGCTGACCGTCATTACTAAATTCTTTTCGGCATGGAGCACCACATCTTCCCCGTTATAATTCGCGTGAATTTGTGGATTGATATTTTCAGCATTGAAATCTGCGGTATCGACGTGGGCAATAAACCCAATCGCAGGCACCGTACTTCCTTCTTCCAAGTTACTTGGGAGGAGCGCCACTAAATAGCTGTCCTCTGGATCGAGTTCTACTTTTTGAAAGCCGTACTCCACTAACTCGCCACGAAGCATTTCTAAAAATTCCCATTGACTCTTTGTCGTAGGAATCGTTGCTGATTTTAAATCACTACGCGTATTGATTTTCGCATAGCGAATAAATCGTTCTAACATTGTAGGATACATGTTAATAAGAGTCATCTTCTTTCACTTGGTGGAACTCTAAGTCTGCAATTGTTTCACGACCGAACATTTCAATCGCAACTTTAATTTTTTGTTTTTCGTGGTCAAGTTCTACTACTTTACCGCTCATATCATTGAAGGCACCTTCTGTAATGATTACGTAGTCTCCAACAGATACGTGTAAATCAACTGGAGCATGAACTTTTTCACCGATACGTCCTAAGATGGCTTCAACTTCTTCTGGTAATAATGGAGATGGTTTTGAACCAGCACCGTGTGACCCAACGAATCCAGTTACGCCTGGAGTGTTACGAACAACATACCATGCTTGGTCTGACATGACCATTTCAACTAATACATAACCAGGGAAAGTTTTTTCTACAGTTGTTTTTGTTTTACCGTCTTTTACTTCTACTTCCTCTTCTTCAGGTGAAATCACGCGGAAGATATTTTCTTCCATACCCATGCTTTGGATACGTGATAATAGATTTGATTTAACTTTGTTTTCATAACCTGAATAAGTGTGCAATACATACCATTCTTTTTCCATTGATACTCCTCCTTGAGTGTTGACAACATTTTTCCATACAAAAAAACCTTCATAAGCGAAGGTTTTTTTCAACTGCTCTTAGTATATCACTAATCACTTTAAAGTACTATTATTTTAAAAGGAATGTAATGAGTTGATGCACTCCATAGTCCACTACTGCAAAGAAGCATAGTGCAGCAAGCACTGTCATAATTACTGTAATTGTATATTTGTTTACTTCTTTACCTGTTGGCCAAGTAACTTTTTTCATCTCTTTAATCACATTTGATAAAAAACGCATTTCGAATCTCCTCTTCCTTTTATTTTGTTTCGCGATGTAGTGTTTGTTTGTTGCAATACTTGCAGAATTTTTTAATTTCAAGACGTTCTACTCGTCGGTTTTGTCCAAGCGTAATCGTGTAGTTTCTTGAACCACATACGCTACAAGCTAACGCCGCTTTTTTCTGAGCCATATTTTCACTACTTTCTATAAATCCATATCTATTTCATCATAAGGAAATGAACCTACTTTGTCAAGTAGACGCTTAAACTCTGCCACACCAGTAATGATCCCTTAAATAATCAAAAACTACACTCGAACCCTCTTCTTGCTATTTTTTACGTCTTACTAAAATTTTATTCTTCAAGCTCACAGCTTTTGGTGCCCATGTATGGAACATTTCAAACCAGAACTTAGAAATTGGCATATCAAATTCTCCGATATATTCCACTAACTCAGGATCAAACGATTGCTTGAATCCGTTAATCCCGCCGTGATGTTCTTGGTCTTCAGAAACTCCGAAGAAGTCAAACGAACGAATGCCTTTTTCATCATAAAGAGTTTGCATAATCCAAGATACAAGCGCCTTATTGGCATTCAAGCCACCATCATCCGTGATGTTAGCGCCATATAAGTAGTACGCTTTGTCTAAGTACGTTACGACGAACGCTCCGCTGACTACTTTCCCTTCTGGATACTGTTCTAAGTCACCTTTCACGCGTTCGATTTCTTTTTCGTATTTAGCGATATTGACTTTTAATGATTCAATTTGCTTTTGAACGTTTTCGATACGTTTTGGATTGTTCAATGTTTCCAATTGTCCTGTTAACTTATCGAATTCTTTTTGTGCTGTTTCTAAGCGGTTTGTCGCAAATGCTAATTGCACATTGTAGTCCACTTTCGCAAAGTATAAATCCACCATGCCTTTAGGATGAAGGTGTTGATACATTGTTGTTAAATACTCGATGCTACGCGCCACGTATTTGTCACGCTCAGCCGTAATTTTATTTAACTCATCATAGATTGGCATATCTTCAAGTGTTCCCTTGTAGCAAACAACCCCTTGTTTCTTTGCTACATTCACTTTATAACGTTCTTTCTTATTGAACGTTTCAACGATGCCTTTTCCTTCATCTTTCAATGGTAAAATCATTGTTAAACGTGGTTGAATTCCATCGAACCCTAAGTCCATTGGGCGTTCTACGAATCCAGCCGCTAAAATGTTTTTGCGGTACTCTTCATTATTGAATCCACCTTCAACCATTTCGAACTTGTTTGTCCATTCACGCCATTGTAATTCTGGGTCAATTTTCAATCCAAATGCATTTTTAGCTTTCAAATACACTTTCAAAGTCGCAAAGACTGATTTTAATTGTTCAGCATTTGTATAGTCGGTTACGATTCCGCGCGGTGCATATGCTAAAAACTTATTCACACCTGGTAATTTACGATAAAGAATCATCGCAGCCGCAACAGGTTCATGATTATCAGACATGACAAGAAGCACGTCTCTTGTCCATGAGCCGTCTGTCTTCACTTCGCCCCATTCAGGCGTTTGAAAAACTGTTCTGTTGGCTTGAGTTTCCATAAAAGCATGATACTCTTCTAACGCATTCGACATCTCTTTTATATACATGTGAGCACTCTCTTTCCTTTTTACGTTTCCTTACCAGTATTACATTTTCAGCAAAATATGTCAAAACTTTAACAAAGAAAAAGCTTTACGTATCAGCAGCAGACACTCTTATAAAAGTCGCTTCTTTACACATAAAAAGAGCGCACCTTGCGAGTGCACTCTCCGTTTCATTTTTAGAATAGTTTCAAGTATTGATCTAATTCCCACTGTGAAACTTGACTACGGTAAGCAGCCCATTCGAATCGTTTTGCTTCGATGAAGTTGTCTAAGATATGACTTCCTAGAGCTGATTGAACAGTTTCGTCTTGTTTCAAGTATTCAATTGCTTCGTTTAATGTTCCTGGTAAATCATCGATTCCAGCTTCTTTACGTTCACGAGCAGACATCGCATAGATGTTGCGGTCGATAGCTGCAGGAACTTCCATTTTTTCTTTAACCCCTTCAAGTCCAGCTGTTAAAATCGCAGCCATTGCTAAATATGGGTTCGCAGATGGATCCACGCTACGTAATTCGATACGAGTTGAAATGCCACGAGATTCTGGAATACGGATGAGCGGTGAACGGTTACGTGCAGACCATGCAATGTATACAGGCGCTTCGTATCCTGGAACTAAACGTTTGTATGAGTTTACGGTTGGGTTACATACGGCAGTCAAGGCTTTCGCATGTTTCATAACCCCAGCGATGAAGTGACGGCAAGTGTCGCTTAGACGTTGGTCGCCATTTTCGTCAAAGAACGCATTGTTTCCGTCTTTATCAAACAAAGATAAGTTGAAGTGCATTCCGCTACCGGCAATTCCGAATACTGGTTTTGGCATAAATGTCGCATGTAATCCATGTTTACGCGCAATTGTTTTTACAACAAGTTTGAAAGTTTGGATGTTGTCACAAGCAGCTACTGCATCTGAGTATTTCCAGTCGATTTCGTGTTGACCTGGTGCTACTTCGTGGTGACTTGCTTCGATATCGAAACCAATCTTTTCTAACTCAAGAACGATTTCGCGACGGCATTCTTCCCCAAGGTCGATTGGCGCTAAGTCGAAGTAACTTCCTTGGTCGTTTCCTTCAAGGGTTGGTTCGCCATTTTCATCCATTTTGAATAAGAAGAACTCTGGCTCTGGTCCTAAGTTGAAGTTTGAGAAACCTAATTCTTTCATTTCGTTTAACACGCGTTTTAAGTTTGAACGAGGGTCTCCCGCAAATGGCGTTCCGTCTGGTTTGTATACATCACAGATTAAGCGTGCGATTGTACCGTGTTTGCTGCTCCATGGGAATACCACCCAAGTTGAAAGGTCTGGATATAAGTACATATCACTTTCTTCGATACGAACAAATCCTTCGATTGAAGAACCGTCAAACATCATTTTGTTGGCCAACACTTTATCTAATTGCGTAATTGGCACTTCCACGTTTTTAATCGTTCCTAGAATATCCGTGAAGATTAATCGTAAGTAACGAACATCTTTCTCTTCTACCTGTCTTCTAATCTCTTCATGTGTAATCATTGGCTTCCTCCTATAAGTTCCATTTTTCTCCGCCAGAATAGCGGCTAATATGCATAATCTCGTCGTAGAAGATTCGTCGGACATCTTCATCCGTCAGCGCTTCTTTCACGCTCTCCTTCGTTACGGGATTTGTATTCTTATTGAAAATCTTCTGAATCGCCATAATGGTTAATCCATCGGCTAAATAATCTTTAATTTCCAATAAGCGATCGACATCATTCAAGGAATACATGCGGCGGTTCGTCTCAGAACGTTCAGGGATGACCAAACGCTGTTCTTCATAATATCGAATCTGTCGTGCAGATAAATCGGTCAGCTTCATCACTGTTCCGATTGGAAAGACGGCTAGTGAACGTCGTAATTCCTTTTCACCCATCTGTCTTCCTCCTTTATAGGGTTATTGTAAATAACGGTTGAATCTTTTGTCAAAACTGCCCTTACCTCTTATGTCATATAATATAACATGAAAAACGGGGTATTGTCCCAGTTAAGCTTTCGGTAGCTGAGATAATACCCCATTTTATGGTTTTGTGTGCTGTAGTATTTGTTATTTTTGAGATCTTTTGTTACTTTTTCGACTCCTGATTGTCGTCTATTGTTTGAACGGTCTCATTGACTTAGTATTTTGGTGGTCTCACCCCTTTCACGGTTCTTAAAAATTATTATCAGTCTTATCTGCCACCAGGGCCACCGCCTTGACCAGGTTGTCCGCCGCCACCAGGGCCACCTTGTCCAGGTCCGCCACCGATATTAGCAGCTTGTTTAGAAGCCGTTGCTGTTGTTGAGTTTGATCCGACTTTAATTGTATATTTTTCGCCGTCTTTAATATCTGGACTACTGATTAATACTGTTGAGAATGACTTAGAAGCTTTTAGGCTTGCGACTGTTTTACCAGATGAGTCGACTACTTCAACGGTTGAACCTGCCGTTCCTTGAACACTTGCCATTAGGAAAGCTTGACTAGAGTTGCTTCCGAATCCTGTTGTCATTTGTCCGTTGTCGACAAAGAGTACAGTACCGCCGTTTAATGTGGCTGTGTCGTCGTAGTCAAGAGCTCCATTCGCTCCGCTTGTTGGACCATTGACAACGACTGTTCCGCCGTTAATTTCAATCGATCCGTTGGCGTCAAGCCCGTCTCCTTCAGCATCTACAGTTAATGTTCCACCGTCGATAACGATTTTCACATCGCCTGCTTGATCTAAGTTTTTCGCATTTGCGGCTTCAGATTTTACTTTCTTCGTTTGTTGACCTGGGCCTTGCTCATCAGATGATTCTAACGTCCAATCTTTTGCGTTCAATCCATCATCAGAAGATTTCACGATAATCGTTCCACCAACTTGATGAATCAAGCGAGCCTCAAGCCCTTCTTCGCTCTTTTGAACGTCGATGGTTGCGCCTTCGTCGATCAGCATTGTATTCGAAGCGTTAATTCCATCGTCCCCCGCATTCACTGTAATAGTTGTATTTATCAACTAAATATTTCCTAACAATACATCATCCTCATTGTCTGAGTGAATACCATCTTCATCTGCTGATAAGTTCAATGTCGCGCCCGACACGTTCACGAAGTCGTTGGCTGCAATCCCGTGTTTTTTCGCAGTTGTTGTAATAGTCGCATCCACGATACGAATGCCGTCTTTTGACTTAATCGCATTGCTTGCTGCACCTGTTACCGTTAATGAACCTTTACCGTTAATCGTCAAGTCGCTATCGGAGTAAATCGCTCCTTTAACCGTTGATGTTGATTCATCAGCCACTTCATTTTTCGTTCCATCGGCTATTGTTAAAATTACTTTTTTCGCCGAATCGACTAGTAATGGAGCTTCCGTATTCTGTAAAGTCACATTTTTGAAGACAATTTGTACTTCGTCTTCCTTACCTGCTGCAACTTTCAATTGAACTTTTGAAGCCGTTCCTTCGACGATATATGTTCCGGCTTTTGTAATTTCTACCGTACTTCCATTGACCGTTACGCCATCTCCTGAAACAGTAGCTGTCGTTCCTTGCAGCGAAATCTTCGAAGCCTTACTTTCATCGTAAGTCGCTGTTAAGTCGCTTGCTTCAAAATAAGAAGCCGTCTGCGTAGTTGAAGTTGTAGATGTCTTTGTTGTTGTTTGAGTATTTGCGTCGGCTTGGCTTAATACACTTTGCGATCCGCAAGCGGCCAGCCCTAGAGAGATAAATAATGTTGTTGTTAATAACCATTGTCTTTTCTTTTCCATCTCGTTTTCCTCGATTCCTTTTCTTGATGGTTTTAGTATACGAAGCGAACTTAAAATGAACTTAAAACAAAAAATGACCGATGGACTATAAATCCTTAGGTCATTTCGTTTCATTATTTCTTTGTTTGAACAAACTTACGAGTGATGATAAGGTGACTCGTTTTTTCATACGTAGCATTATCCTTGTCACCATCTAGAAAATACTCAGCTAGATTTCTAATTGCTGGAACAATGCTCTTTTTCATATCGGAATACTTCAATACCTTTAAATCGATTTCTAAAGAAGTATCCACAATTAAATATTTTTCACTTGCAGTTGTCTTTATCCCATCTAGTAATTCAAGATTTTTGAAAAATTGTTTAACCTTCTCAGCCTCTTCTTCATCGGGCACTTCCGTTCTATTCTCAATCTTAAACTTCGTAATCACATCTGTTTTTTTGTCGTAAGTATATGTGATTTTCGTGAAATTTAATGATTCGTATTGAACGGTTACTTCTGAACTACACCCTAGAAGAATGAACGCTACAACAAAACTTAAAATGAGTTGAAAAAATTTTTTCATACGTTTCCCCTAAACATTTTTTATTTCATTATATTTAGCGAAAAAAGACTGTCAACGTGAAAAGAAAAACGTCCCAAATAAAATTTATTATTTGGAACGTTCATCTATACCAATTATTCTTGTGTTTTTTTACGATTTGTTGCTACGAGTCCTAATGAAGCTAAAATACTTAATGCTGCTGTACTGAAGATAGCAAACTCACTACCTGTACCAGTATTTGGTAATTGTTCTTCATTCACTACTGTTCCGCGACCTTCATTATGAACAGCCTGTCCTAACGTTGCATTAGAATTCCCTGCTGCTGCTAAATTAGAAACAACAGGAGTTTCTTCTGGAATCATTAATTCAGGAAGTTCAAATACAAGATCTTCACCATAATTAACGCCACCCACAAACTCTGGCAACTCATCTTGGATTAATGGTTCTACCATACGTTCAGCAGTATAGATAGCTAATAAACGATTATATTCTTTTTCAGCATCTGCTAAAGCTGTTTCTGCTGCTGTTTTTGCAGTTGTCTTTGCAGTCACATCATTTTCTAACGCTTTTAAGTCGTCACAGTGTTTTTGGACTTCAGCTTTCTTAGCTGCTAAATCTGCTTCTAATTTCGTTTTATTCGCTAATAATTCTTTTGCATCTTCTACTGCTTTTTTCGCTTCTTTTTCTGCTTGAACAGCATTCTCTAATTCTTTCTCACGAGTTGCTGTTGTTTGTTTAGCTGCTTCAAGCGCTGCTGTAGCAGTTGATAATTCTTGCTCTTTAGTTGTTACGTTAGAATCTGCTGTAGCTTTGTCTACTCTTGCTTGATTTAACGCTGCTAGTTTTGTTGCATTATCAGCTGAAATATCTTGAAGACGTTTGTTTGCTGCTGTTTGAGTAGCTTTCGCATCCTCTAACGCTTTTGCTGCCTTATCCGCTTCTGCTTGTTTTGCTGGTGTTGTTGAAACTTCTGCGTTTAAGCGTGCTAATTCAGCTTTAGCGTCAGATACAGCTTTGTCAGCAGCCACTTTAGCAGCTTTAGCTTGGTCTAACTTCGCTTGAGCTGTTGCGCGGTCAGTTTCTGGTAATGCACGGTTTGTAGTAGCTTCGTCGGTGATTTGTTTTTGACCGAAGCTGTTTGCGTTCAACACGTGTAATTGTAAGATTGTTTCACCATCTTCATCTGTTCCGCTTGAATATGCAACACCTTGGATGCTATCGCGTGATAATGCTGTGAAGTGACCTCCAGCCCCTTCCATCATGAACGAAATAGCAGATTGAGCAGCATGCTTCATAAGCTCTAATCGTGACAATTGTAATTTGCCATTTTGACCTTCGAAAACCCAGTATGTTGCTAAGTTTTCATATGGTTGATTATTTGTTTCAGTTGTTAGTGCTTTGGCATCGTATTTGTATCCCATTGCTTTTGCTGCCTCAGCGATACTCTTACCAGAGTGGCCCATGCGGTGGATATCATTTGCAACGTAACGTTTCGCTACTTCTTTGGCGAATTCGATGTTCTTAGTGTTGATTTTCGCATCACCCAAGCCAATCGCATGACGAATTTCGTTTAATGTTGTGATGAATTGGTCGTTCACATCGTTCAACACGTCTTGTGGTAAGTTGTTGACGTCGAATACCTCTGTGTTGCCTTGTTGGCGCATTGCATCAATCTTACGACTTGCCACCTGAACCGCTACTTCTGCACTCTTATTCAATTTTGCAGCTGCAGCTTTTACTTTTGCGTCGTGAACTTCTTCGGCTTTCTCATATTCAGCCGTTCCGAATCGTAGACCGTTGTCCCAATCCTCATTTCGAACGGCCAAGTACGCTTTTGCATCTCTAGCCCAATCAGCGTTAACTGGTACGTTTGTAATTGCTGGGATTGCGTTTAATGCTTTCTCAGCAGCTTTCACTGCTTCACCCGATGTAGATGCTGTTGTTTCTTTCGCTGGGATTTCTGAAGTGATTTGAGCTTTCTTAGCATCGCGTTCCGCATCAGCTTTTTTAGAATCAGCTAATTCTTTATCTGCTGCATCTTTAGAAGCAGTGGCGTCATTTACTTTTTTATCTGCCGCATCTTTGGCGTCTTGTGCAGGTTTGACTGCCGTACCACTTAGAGCATCTTCAGCTGCTTTCACCTTATCTGCAGCAGCTGTTTGGTTTGCTTTGGCTGCTTCTAGAGCATTTGTTTTATTATCAACATCCGTTTGTTTAGCCGTTTGTTCTGTTTTTGCATTATTAACAGCTTGTGATTTTGCTTCTTTATCTGCTGTTTTATCTTTTGCTGTTCTTTCTAAATCAGCAACTTTTTCAGGTGTCGCTTCTTTTGCTGCTTCAACTTTTTCAGTTAATGCTTTTTCTTCCTCTTGAGCTGCAGCTTTTTCTTTCGCTTTTGCATCACGTTTTGCCTCAGCTTCTGTTAATGCAGTATCTTTCGCTTGTTTATCAGCTTTTGCATCCGATACTTTATCTTGCGCATCCAATACTTGTTCATCAGAAACTGTCGTTGTCTTCGTTTCCGTTGTTGCCTCCGCAACTGGTTCACTTGACGCGACAGGTTTTGTAACTTCTTCAGCATTCACGTTACTGCCAACTGTTGCGATTGCAGCAATTGTAGCAGTTGTGAAAGCTAGTTTTTTCCCACGATTACTCATTACTTCACATACCTTCCTAATAGAATTTTCACACTCTTAACAAAGAATTCACCTAAATCTAACATAAAAAAAAAAAAAAACAAGTTATTTTTTATTTTTATTCATATTCGAGGCAAAAATTTATATAAAAAAAGCCTTTGAGTTTATTCAAAGGCTTTACTGCTTATACTTTATTCAGATTAACTTGTTTTCCATCCCACAATTATTCACTGACTTTATAGAAGAAGCGATCCGTCTCTCCTTGGTATGCCTGCCCTACCATAATACGGTCTTTTGAGGAGTCCGATGGATCTTGAATTCCATTAAAGATGAATGGCGAGTTAGCTTGGATAAAAATCATATTAAATCCACCAGCCATCGCTGATTTTACTTTAGCACCAACCATTACAAAACCATTTACTTCTCTTGTATTGCCAACAATTTCATAATCTCCTACAAGACCATTTGCATCAAAAGTATACGTTTGGCCTTTGTTGTTTTTCCATGTTCCGGCTAAACTTGAATAATCTCCGTTTTTAATAGCTTCAATATCAATGCCTTTCTTTTCTGCTACAGGTGCATTGTTTCCTTTTACAGATTTAAATCCTACAGTTGATAAATCTAATGCTTCCCCTAACTTTTGGAATTCTTCTGCTGTCAAATCGCTTTTAATCTTTTCTAAACGGATTCCTGATTTATCAATTTGGAATTGACCTAATGTATAGTTACGAGCTCCGCCTGAAGCATGATATGCAAAAGTACCATCTTTAAGAGGAACAATAGAGGTACGTTCTCCAATAGCGTCTAATCCATTTTCTTTTGTCGTCATTCTAACTAATTGATTTTTATTAAGTGTATATAAATCAAGCAAGCTCCATTTATTGTCTTTTGTACGGAATGCAACAAGCAATTCATCCACTCCGTTTTTATCTAAATCCACCTGTGCATATTCAATCCCTGTAAAAGGTCCACCCGGTCTTGCAAGAATTGCCATAGAGTTGATGTCTGCACTAACGTTTGAATTTCCAGGTTGCACTTGTGCATATTTTTGAATCACAGCATCATAAAGCGTGTAATCAGGCTTGACCTCCTCTGTAGTCGAAACAGTTGTTGTCGTTGTTGTTTCTTCTACTGTTGTAGTCTCTTCTGCTTTTTGTTGCGATTGGCACGCAGCAAGTAGCATCGTTGCTAGCGCAATTGTTGATAGTAATTTCCCTTTTTTCATAACGTCCTCCACTAATTAAGAATATTTTACGAAGGAATTGTATACTAAAAATAACTTCCCGTCTACTTTTTAACTGTTGTATTTTCTGAATCACAAAAAAACTTGAACAGATTAACTGTTCAAGCCCTATAAATTTTCCTTATCTTTCTTCAAATCCATTCATAATGAGATTATTTTTGCTTTGTGTATAGTTCGCTTCGTCCCCATCGCCCTTTAAAAATCCTGTATTCACGATACCTTTTAAAATATAATTACTACTATTTTTCATATCTGAGAACTTACATATTTTCAAATCTATTTCAATAACAACAAAAAGTGTTTCATTTTTTTCGATAACTGAAGCTTTAACTCCTTTATTAGTTCCCTCTAGAACCTTAAGCATCTTATTCCCTTCTTCTTTATCTTTAATCCCGCGTGCATACTGAGGGGATTCTATTTTAAACTTCGTAACAATATCATTTGATTCATCATAAGTATATGTTATTGTCGCCTCATCCTTATCTTTTCCCCAGACAAATGTTGAAACTTTTTCTCCTTTATTTACAGAATTTTCTTCACTTGTAGATACCGTCGACGTTTTGACTGTTTCTTTGGTTCCCTCATCATTTTTAGAAGTACCTGTAGCACTACATCCAGCCATTAACAACAACAAGAACATTCCAACTAATAATTTACCTTTTTTCATTAATATCTCCCTTTCCCTTTAACTATCTGAAATATCACATATTTAGAGAATAGTATCACCTAATTTTCACTTACTTTTTAAAGTTTATCAAACAACCTATCTAATGTCTATAACTCTTGTCAATTTAATCTCAAACTATTTTCTAGTATTTTCCTGTAAAAAAAGACTTGAACAAATCACTGTTCAAGTCTTTTCATTTTATTTTTTCGTTTGTTCCGTCATTCCACGTTTTAGTGCAACTTCTTTACTCTTAGAGAACGATGCGTGATCTCCGTCTTCTGTTAAGAAACCACTTTGAAGAAGGCCTGCAAAGAATAAATTGTTACTTTCTTTCAGTTTTGACAACGTATATTTCGTTAAGTCAACTTCAACCGATGAGATGAGTTTGCCATCTTTTTCAGTAATTGAAGTCACAACCCCATTTAACCCTTTCATCGATTCAAAGAGTTTTTCGTTATCCTTACGAGCCTCAGTGTGTTCAGTAGGTTCATTCGTTTCGATCTTAATCTTTGTCACGGTGTCAGTCTTTTTATCATACGTATAAACTAAAGTTACGTCCGTATCACCTGATTTTTGAGTGAAAGTCGCAGTCTCTTGTGAGCTACAACCTACTAATAGAAATAGGAAGCTAACCCCTAAAATAATTTGAAAGAATTTTTTCATTGGTCTCCTCGCTTATTGAGCTTTCTTTTGGAATAATTTTTGGTAGTAGAAGTACACTGTTGCTGCTGATGCTGCAAATGCTACTAAGTAGAAGAAGATTGCAATTTTTGATCCTGTTTGTAATCCATCTACGAATGATTGTGCAGTGCGGCTCGCTGCCGATGGGTTTGTAAATGCTTCAGAAAGAAATGCATTTACTGCTGAATTTGATTTTCCACTAAAGAAATCAGATAATTTTCCAAGAGCATCTAAGAATCCGCCACCTAAGATGTTTCCTAAGAAGATAGATACTACCATTGCTAATGAAGCTACATTCACGTTAGTCCATAAGTTTTTACTTGCTTTATGAGCTTGGTATAAGAAATATCCAGTAAATACGGCACCTACTAATGCAAAGAAGAATGATAAACCAAAATATAAACTTAAGTTCTGCACTTTATTAGAAAGGTCCCTATACGCTGCTTGTAAACTTGTAATATTCATTCCGCCGTTTGAACCAAACGCAAAACTTAGTCCGTTTAACAATACTAACAGTGTGAAGATTGCAAGTGCGATTGATACTCCGAAGAAGATTTTTTCGAATAAATTATTTTTATTATAGCTTTCAACTTTATCAACAGCTTTTTCTGTTGCTTCATTAATTTTTGCTTTGTTTTCTTCAGTGAACACTTTGCTTGCTGCTTCTCCGATTTTTTCTTTTGCAACACCAGCAACTTCTTTTGCTTTTTCAGCAGCCTCTTCTGCTTTTTCTTTTACGTCTTCAACAACTTCTTTGAAGTCGCCATCTGCTTCAGGAGCTTTTGCTTCTTTCGCTTCTTCAACAACTGTTTCTGCTACTTCTTTCACTTCTTCAGCTGTTTCTTTTGCTGCTTCAACTACTTCGTCTTTTACTTCTGTAGCTTTTTCAGCAACTGATTCAAGATTTTTGTTCTCGTTTTGATCCATTGTGACACCTCGTTTTTTATTTTATTTCCTTTAGTCAGTTTATCACAATCACGCGTTTTCTTCTAGTTTTCAACAATTGAAAATAGAAAATCATATGAACTTTTCCCTTAAGGAAATAAAAATAAGAGCTAGACCGTAGCCTAGCTCCTGTAAGTTAAGTTTTATTTTAGGACCGTACCATCCGCTAATGTGATTGTATATCCGTTAAAGTTGATTGTACCTTTGTTTTCTAATGATGTAATTGTGACATTCCCTGTCAATGTCCATGTCGCCCCCTCTTCTACTGTGATTACTGCGTTATTGTCCACGGCAGTCCCTCCTTCGGCATTTTTTACGATATTGATGGTCCCTGTAAAGTTTGTTCCTTTGCCCATTGTAAAGTTCAATGTAGATACGGTATCCACCTCAATCGCTCCAGTTAATGTTTGGTTCGTCGTTGTTAAATCAACTTGACCACCATTGGCACCGGCTGTACCCCAGCCACGTGTTGCATCATTTCCTAAGATGGCTAATAATCTGCCAGATGAATCTTGATTTGTGATCGTTACGTCTTCTAAAGTGATGACACTGTGTGTGTTTGTTACGTAGATTTGGTCTCCGTTACGTCCTGTTAAAGTGCCACCTTTCATTGTGAAAGTAGAGGTTCCACTCTCAGCATCTCCTGACATTGATTGGTAAATCATCACGTTGTGCACGTTATTGTCTGAAGAGCTACCCTCTGTTGAACTCATATTCCCTGTTACATTGGTATTTTCTAATGTGATAGAGTTTTGACCCTCGATTACAAGTGCTTCTGAGTTTTCAGCGTTCAATGTTGCATTTTTAACAGTGATATTCGCTGTAGAGTAAACTGCTGGTGAGTTGTATCCTGTTGAAGTATACGTTCCTTTGTCGACGACTACCGTACCACCACCACGGTCTGTACGAATCGCTGCTGATGAATTTCCTGCGGTGTTCACCGTCAAGTTAGTTGCGTTCATCGCAGCGCCACCTGTCGTTTGGATACCACCTGAGTTATCTTTTGTTGTTGTGATTGTTGTGTCTGATACATTGACGGTCGTTCCTGAGCCGTAACTGAACACCCCGTTCCCGTTCTGTGCAGTTGTATTGACGGTTGAGTTTGTGAGTGTTACCGTTGCTCCATCGGTTGCTAAGAATCCTGCGTTCATTCCGTAGAAGTCTCCATTTTCTGTATTCGATGTCGCTCCGGCTGTTTTGTTAATCGTTACGCCGTCTAACGTGACAGTTGCTCCTGTTACACGGAGTGCATTTTCATCATCTCCGGTAGATTCATAAGTTTCTCCTGTTACTGTTGCATCTGTTGTTAAATTTGTTGCTGCCTCACCTTGTGTCACTTGGTCACTTCCGCCAAACCCTTCTCCTCCAGGTTTAGCTGGGGGACTCTGTTGAGCTTGGACTTGAGAAGTCGACTCAGCTTGTGTTTGTGTGTTTTGGCATGCAACTAAGGTTGTTGCAATAGTAATCGTGGATAATAGAACAATCATTCTGCTTCTTTTCATTTTGGTCCCCCTCGCTTCCTATCAACTATTTGTTGATGGTTTAATCATAACGAGCTTACTTAAAATGAACTTAAAACAAAAAGTTTTTCGAATAAGTTTTTTAAACTAAAAAAATTATCATATATGATAATTACCATATATGATAATTCGCACGAAAAAAAGACGCTGGAATAATTTTCCAAGCGTCTTTCATTTTGTATCTTTTTTAAAACAAAAGCCCAATCTTTATTGTAGATTGGGCTAATCCTCTTCCGGATTCCATTGATATTTTTTGAGTGATACATTTGTCGGGCTTTTAAGGATGATTCTTTCAGCTTCTAATAATTCTTTTTGTTCAAACCATCCTGGTACCAGTCTTCCACTTGCATTAACGACTCTGTGGCAAGGGTAGTCGCCATAGATTTCTACCTGACTTAAAATCTTTCCAACTAATCTTGCATTTTTCGGACGACCTATGAGACTAGCAATCTGTCCATAGGTAGCAACTTTTCCGCTTGGAATTTCACCAACCACTTCTAAAACTTCATAGATAAGTCGATCATCCATTTTTCTCACCCTCAATGACAAAGCGAATTTGAGTTTCACTCGTGAGTTCTGCTGTCAACTGTACATCGTTCGTTTCGGCAATCTTCTGCGCGATAGAAAGCCCTAGTCCACTACCGCCTGTCGTACGATTTCTCGAACTGTCTACGCGGTAGAAGCGATCGAAAATCTGACTGACCTGTTCCTTCGTCATTGGTTCTGTTTCATTTTCAATGGCTAATTGATTTCTTTTCGCCTCAACGGTAATCACCGGTTCACCGACCGTATACTTCATCGCGTTATCGAGCAAGATACGAATCAACTCCGTCATCGCACTCTTATTCGTTGTGATAATCGTTTGTGCCTCGCCAGTAAATTCTACCTGAAGTTCTTTTTCGTTTAAGACTGGTAAAATCTCTTCAACGATTGCTTTCGTAACGGCTACTAAATCGACTTCTTCTTTTGTCGCAGCCGCTTCTCCTTCGTCGTATCTTGAAAGAATTAACATCTGCTCTACAAGAGAGTTCAGACGCTTAATTTGGCGTTTGTTACTATCGACAAATTTAGCTTCTGTACCCATCATTGCTAGTAAATCCGTATTAGCCGATAGAACAGCTAATGGCGTTTTAATTTCATGGCTGGCATTAGACACGAATTGTTGCTGACGCTCTACGTTTTCCACAAATGGACGAATTGCACGGTTAGATGCAAGACGAACGAGTACATATACAACGAGTATACATAAAATAAATACGGTTAACGTGACCATCAATAATCTTGAATTCTGCTGAACTTCACGATGCGCATCAATAAACACTACCATCGTTTCAGAGTCTGTTTTGGATACTTGGTAACGTAGAGCGCCTTCCCAGCCACTAGTAGCTGTTCCTTGTGCAATTAGAAGCGCTTTGTCAGACAAAGTATCCTCTTCAATAGAAACTAGATGTGTTTTATCCACAGATTTAATCGCATTATTCGCTATTTTCACCACTGCATAACGGATGGATAATTGGTCATCTTTACGAAACTCCTGACCTTTTGGAAATCCATGCTCTGGGTGTTCTTTTGGTCCGCTACCATCTGGAGCTTCAGGAAAAACTCCGTCATTTTCAATGAGCATTGTCGAGAGTCGATCCACTTGTGCTTCTGTCTGCCGATAGTTCAGTACGTTTACCGCCACTAACACAACAAGTAGCACTGCCGTAAACGACAGCATGGCACTTTTTACAAAGCTTTTTTGAAGTTGTTTAAACATGCAAGCTCCCCTTTTATTAACTATCATTCATTTTTTCAACTGTAATTAGGCTTCTACCATCAACTGATAGCCTAGACCACGTGCGGATTTAATCGTCACGTTTGCCTCAATACTTGCTAATTTCTTACGAAGAGATGAGATATTCACCCATACGACATTGATTTCCGCATCTGAGTCGAGTCCCCATACTTTTTCCATAATTAACTCGGTCGATAATACTTGATTGCTATTCATCATAAAGTATTCCATCAGTTGAAACTCTTTATTATTCAATAGCACTTGTCCGCTGGCGGATTGCATCGTGAACTTATCGCGATTCAATTCAACATTTCCAACCGTCATCACTGATGATACGAAAACATTTGGACGGCGAAGTAATGATTTCACACGCGCTAACAACTCAGGCGTTTCGAACGGTTTCGTTAAATAATCGTCCGCACCTTCTTCTAGCCCTGTCACTTTATCTTCTAATTGGCTTTTTGCCGTCAACATTAGAACAGGTGTGGTATTCCCTCCTGCACGTAACTCACGCACCACTTCCACTCCAGATTTCTTCGGCATCATGACATCCAGTAAAATTAAATCATATGGTGTTGATTCAGCATAAAACAGCGCGTCCGCCCCGTCGTGAACGACTTCCACGCTATATTTTTGCATTTCTAGCATCATTTTCAGCGCTTCGGCTAAATCAATTTCATCTTCTGCTACTAAAATTCTCATAGTATTACCTCTTCTTTTTTCTTCAGTATACGTTTCGTACTTAAAATTTACTTAAACCGACTTCTTACATGTGTTTGCAAATGCGACGAGCAGCTCACGCAATTGTTGCTTTTGGTTGCAGTCCAATCCACGCAATGTATGTTCCATCATTTGATGTTGCGCTGGAATTAAATCATCGAGCAACTTTTTCCCTTTTTCTGTTAATGAAATATGTTTTGTCTTCCAGTCTTTTTCAATCGCAATTAATTCCAACTTATCTAGATGACGAATGCAATGCGTAATATTTCCCTGCGTCAAATTCAACGTTTGCGCAATCGTCTTTTGATCCATCGTTTGATTTCGGAAAATCAGATGTAACACTTCAAAATGAGTCGGATTCAACCCCACTTCTTTTAATGACATCGAAAAAGTTTTCAAGTTCTCATTGTAGATTTTCATAATCATCATCCAAATCTCATGAGACACATTCATTTTTTCAGATTCTGTAACCATACAAACACCTCTTTCACCGTTTACTTTACTATTGAAATGACCTCCTGTCAAACTCTCTCTCCGTCCCCGCACCCTCTTTTTCCCCTTCTCCGGCCACCCTTTAAAATGGTTTAATCGAAACCAGAGCTCTTATTGGTAAAGCACAAGTGCCTTCACCAGAGCGCAGTGAAAAGCAGATACCTCTTGTTCCTCCATCATCATATTAAAAGGTTTAACCGAAACCATGTCCTTCTGCTGAAAAAGAGTAAGAAAAATGAGTGCCTTCAATGAACGGCACACACTTTTCTTCTCCGCCCGCCACTTAAAATGGTTTAACCGAGACTAGGGCTCTTATTGGTAAAGCACGAGTGCCTTTGGATGCTGTAGTAGTGATAATAGCGAGTGCAACCAATGTGAATTACTGACACTTGGAATTTATTCCTAGTGTCAGTTTGAAGCTTGGTAGGAGTTGAGACCTCAGGCTCAACCCGTTGCAGCTATTATTTCTACTACAGAGACATCCAAAGCGCACGAAGTGCTTTACCCTTATTTTTTCCAAACAAAAAGAGCCCTGGTTTCAGGTTAAACCAGGACTCGGAAAGCACAATTTCCCTAGTGAGCTATCCAAATTTTTTTCTGACGAATCAGCGCCACACACGCAATCACTACCACAATGAAAGTTAAGAGTGCTGCTGTTCCGTTAACAGTGAGAGAATATAACCATGGGCTCGTTCCTACTGGTGCATCTTTACCCCAGAAAATTACCCCGGCAATATAGTGGAAGAAGTAGCGAACGCCTACTCCTACAAAAGCTGCAGTACAAGCTAACACAATCGCACTTGTATATTTCTCAGCTTTTAACGCTTTTTGGAACGGACTATATAGAAGTCCTGCAAGTCCCATCACTGCAAATGCAATGATATATTCGATGAGTACTTGTTCAACAGACAAGAAGTATACTTTACCTACTGCAAAGTGGAGTAATCCCCATAGCAAACCTGCTGCTAAACCTGGTGTCAAGCCGCGGCGTAGTGAAAAAATAACAAGAACAATTGCTCCCCACGACGGTGTAAACCACCCAGCAAAGTCCGGAATCCAGGACAACGCCATTGACAACGCTGCAATAATTGCAGCTTCTACCCATACTAAAACATTTCTCTTCATGAAAAAAGAGCCTCCTTCGTTTATTGAAAAACACAAAGAGACTCCGTCTAAAACTTCGAAATCAAATACAATTCCTACGCACGTACTAACGTAACAGGTTCAAGGGTTTGTAACAACATCTCAGCCAAAATGGCACCCCTTTGTACTTTTCACATATTTAACTGTTTCTAATATACTACTGTAGAGCATATTTAGCAAGCATTATTTACTATGCTTGTGAATTTTTCTTATTGACAATCACTAACATTGATCCTGCTAGAAGTGCCACTACTGCTGCCCAAACTCCTACAGTTTTTGTACCTGTATTAGGAAGTTCTGGAGCTTCTGTCGTTGTTTCTACTGTTGTTGGAGCAACTGTTGTAGAAGCCGCTGTCGTTGGTGCTTCTGTTGTTGTTGTACTTGTCGTTGGAGCTTCTGTCGTCGTTGTAGTAGTTGTTGTCGTAGTAGTTGTTGTCGTTGTCTCTGCTTTATTGACAATTTCCTTACGAGCTACTTTACTTGCATCAAAATCTGCTGCATTTACGACTACATCATTTTCTAACAGTTGGAATCCTGAAGGAGCTTTTGTTTCACGAATAATGTATTCATCGCGTAATAAGTTGGATACTTTTGCAGTACCATCTGCTCCTGTAACTAATTTACCAACAGATTTACCAGTTGCTTTACGGATAACGTCAAATTCAGCGTTTGCTAAAGCTGAACCATCGTCCCCTTTTTTATCGATCACAATTTCAAATGTGTAACCATCCGCTGAACCACTAGCTGTTTGATATACATATGGTGATTCTTTTGCATCAATACGTGTTTTGTTTGCATCTAAGCTTGCGTAGTTCACGAATGTTTCCCCTGAAGCTGGCGCATAAGGAACACGCACTTGATACTCAATTAAGTAGCCCTCTGATTGAGCAACTTCGCCTAATTTTACTGTAAAGCTCTTGTTATCTGCTGCAAAAGTCACTTCTTTATCAGTCACAAGCTGTCTATTCTTCAAGGCAAGTTTTCCGTCATTTCCTTCGGCCCAGACACCTTTATACACTTTCACACTTGATGGAACATATTCCATACCATCTGTTTGCAATTGGTCTGTTACGATTGCATCTGAAAATACTTGTTTTGTCGCATTCACACGTAATTCATACGTACGAGTAATGCTGCCATCTTCTGCCTTTTTTGTTCCCCAGCTCACTTTGTCAAACTCTTTATTTAAGTCTCCAGGAACAAATACATAATTAAATTCACCGACTGTTTTTGTTTGTTTGTCAATTGTTAATTTTACTGGAATTTTTGTGTTTTCATGTTGTTTTGTAATATCTACACGTACTGCAAATTTCAAGTTTCCTGTAATGTCTGAACGTTTTTCAACGAAATCTGTATACGTTAATGTAATGGTTTTTGTATCACGATTAATGACCGCATCTGCAATCACATCACCTGCATCGTTTGTAATTTTAAATGTTTGATTTTCAATAAATTTCAAGTTGTCTGGCAACTTAATTTCCGTCGTATCACCCTTAGCAGCTGTTGATGGAACCCCAAAATTCATCTCCACGCTAATATCTGTATATTGGTCTGCTGGAGATTTTGCTGGTGTCACTACTTGTTTTGTCACATTGAGTGCTACTTCCTTCGCCGATACTGCCGGACTCTTCAAACCTCCCAAAATAAGGAATACTGTTAAGATTCCTAAAAATAAATAGAATACCTTTTTCATGTTTTTCCCTCCACTATTTTTTTGAAAACACTTTTTTAAGTATATACTGGTTTCCTGCCAGGTGCAACTTTTTGATTTTAATTCTCGGAAAAGTTACCGTTTTTTAACATTTGTAACGTAAAAGCAATAGATTTCCACAAAAAAGACTCCTAGGAATGCCCTAGGAGCCGAAATTCAAATTCATTTATTTAGCTTTGTTTGCTTTAGAAAGTGTCACGTTTAACAATAACGCTCCGATGACACCACAGAAAATCCAAATCGCAGTAAATACTATCGGATGAGCGACTACAAAAGGAATTACTCCTCGTGCACTCTTACAGTTTTTTAACCACTACTTGTGGTAATAATTCTTCGATAAATGATTTTTCGGCAATTCCTACAGAGAAGGCTGTCGCGCTTCCTGTAGCGGCACCTTGTTTCAAGCTTACTGCGTAATCTTTGGTTTCGATAAATTTCGCCATAAAGCCTGAAAGCATTGAGTCACCAGCTCCAACTGAGTTCACAAGTGTCCCTTTAGGAACGTTGGATGTATAAACTTCTCCAGTTCCAGTGATGAGCATCGCACCATCTCCCCCACGAGAAATCAACACATTTCGTGCACCCATTTCTTGGAGTTTTTTCGCATAATCTACAATCTGCTCTTCTGTCTCGATTGTCACTCCAAAAATCTCGCCTAACTCATGATGGTTTGGTTTGATAATGAATGGGTGATATGGAAGACATTTCGTTAATAAATCTTTCGTTGTATCTAACACTAATTTTACGCCTTTATCGTCGCACAATTTCGCAATTGTTGTGTACGCAGAATGATCCATTCCGTTACCAGCATTTCCGGCTAAGAATACCACGTTGCCGGCTTGCAAGTTTTCTTCGAAGTACTCCACTAAACGAGCAAAATCTGCGGCTTTCACCACTGGGCCATTCGCGTTGATTTCTGTCTCTTCGGTACTCTTTAGTTTCAAATTAATACGTGTAACACCATCGATTTCGATGAAGTCCGTATGAATTCCTTCCGCTTGCAACGCTTCTTTAATGAAGTTCCCTGAGAACCCTGCTAGAAAACCTGTTGCTGTATTGTCGAAGCCTAAACGTTTCAAGATGACAGACATATTAATGCCCTTTCCACCTGCCACGTAGTTTTCTTCAACAGAACGGTTTAAGGTGCCAAGTTCGCAGTTTGGAACTTTAACAACAAGGTCAATCGCTGGATTAAACGTAATCGTGTAAATCATGCTATCTCTCCTTTATTATGCGTCCATTTCAACAAGACGAATGCTGCCCGCCATACGGTAACGTAAGTCGGCTTGCTCCTTCGTCGTGTTTGTGACCATGGTTACTTGATGAAAATCCGCAACCTTACAGAGACTTACTTTAGCAAATTTGCTCGAATCGGCCAAAACATACGCTTGATTACTCTTATTAATCGCAATTTTTTTAATCGTTGCTTCCTCTTCGTCTGGAGTCGTATAGCCATAGCTTAAATCGACCCCGTTCATTCCAAGGAAAGCTTTTTTGAAGAAATACTCGCGTAATTGGTTTTGCGCAAGAGGTCCCACCACCGCGCTCGTTTCTGTCTTAACTTGTCCACCAAGGAGCACCGTTTTAATGCCATAGTCCGCTAATAAGTGTGCTTGTTGCACGCCGTTTGTAATGACAGTGACATCCTTTCCTTCTAAATGCGGAATCATACGAAGCGTTGTCGTCCCCGCATCCATGTAAATCGTTTCGCCTTTTGTCACAAGAGATGCCGCATAGCGACCGATGCATTCCTTCTCACGTCGGTTTGAACGTTCCTTTTCTTTTGTGGTTGGTTCATACTCTTTTGAATAGACGCGTTTAGCTCCACCGTGTACACGAATCAGCGTTCCTTCCTCTTCTAATAAAGAAAGGTCACGACGAACTGTCGATTCAGAAGCACCCAGCGCTGCCATTAAGTCTTTCAGGTGTACTGTATCTTCCTTTTCTAATAAGTCCAAAATGATTCTTCTACGTTTTTCAGTAAGCATAAAGCTCCTCCTACAATCGACAAATATTCGTTGGAAATCCGGCCTTTAAACGGTCAAAAACTTCCATATGTATATAATATAATTTATACAGATAATTACATTCCTTATATAATATAAAATTATATACTCCTAGGTGCAAGTAATTTAGGCGCTTGATTCTAATCAAAATTACAGTATTTAAGACATTTTCCGAACAATTTAGGTAATATTCTTTTATATGATTTTTTATATACTATCACTCTTTTTAATCAACATAAAAAAGACGCCAGAGATTTCTCTGACGTCCTTTGTGTTCGCTAACGTTATTTATTTTTCTTCCGTTTTTTCGTGTGGCAAGATTAAGTTTAAGACGATTCCGGCAATCGCACAAAGCGCTGTCCCTGATAAAGTGATAGGCCCCACTTCAAGCACTGCTGATCCAAGGCCAAGTACTAACATCGAGCTTGCGATAATGAGGTTGCGTACTTGTCTGAAATCCACTTGTTTTTCGATTAATACTTTCAAACCGTTTGAAGCAATAACCCCGTATAAGAGAATCGCCATTCCGCCAAGTACTGCATTTGGAATGGTACGGATGAGCGCTGTGAATTTACCAAAGAAGCTGAATCCAATCGCAATCAGCGCAGCGTTACGAATGACCGATACAGATGCGATACGTGTTAACCCTACAACCCCTGTATTTTCACCGTACGTCGTATTGGCAGGTCCTCCAAGGAAGGCTGATACGGCTGTTGCAACTCCATCCCCGATGAGTGTGCGGTGTAAGCCTGGGTCTTTCAAGAATTGACGTCCGCAGATTTCACTTAATACAGTGTGGTCCCCGATATGTTCGGCAATCGTTACGACCGCAACTGGTAGAATCGCCCAAGTTTCAGGTCCGAAGTATAAGTTATATTGATGGAAGAATCCGTTCGTATCGAATGGTAAGTATAATTCCGGCAACGCAATCCATTGTGCATCGATGACTTTCGTGAAATCCACGAGACCAAAGAAGATGGCTACGATATATCCACCGATAATCCCGAATAGGAATGGAATGATTTTCAAGAAGCCTTTTGCTTTAGTATTAATAAATGCTGTGATGAGGAATGTTACTACGGCCACAACCATCGCTTTCCAGTCTCCATCTTTCACAAATCCGGCGTTCGTTACCGCACTATTGGCAAGCCCTAGACCGATAACGATAATCATTGGTCCGATGACGATAGGCGGCAAGAGTCGGTTAATCCAATTCGTTCCTAAGAATTTAACAAAAATAGCTACAACTACATACAGCAGTCCGACTAACACAACCCCTGTTTGCGCAGCGTCTGGTTTTCCGTCCATTTGCGCCATCGCAAATTGCATGGCCGTAAGAAAAGCAAAAGAGGATCCCAAGTACACAGGCACTTTAAACTGCGTCGCAACCATATAGATTAGCGTTCCTAATCCTGACGCAAATAAAGCAACCGATACTGGCATCCCCAATACTAACGGCACTAAAACAGTGGCACCAAACATCGCAAACACGTGCTGTAAACTCAGAAACAGTCCAGGCACGAGTTCCGGTTTTTGATCCACATCCAACAACAGATCGACTTTGGAAGTTTGTAACTCCATTTTACCCTCTTTTCCGGGCGTTTTTGTGCACACAAAAAGCCCTATGTTATTAAGCGTAGGGCTAGTCTAATAAACTTGATCTTAGCCTTTCTCACCTCTCTGGATGAGTTTAAAAGCCCTTGCTAGCAGATAGTGTATCACACCTGTTTTGATTTTTCTAGGCTTTTTTCTGTTTTTTTGAAACAAAAGTATTGTACCCAGTATCAATCCCCGTTACAATGGTAACAAGCAACCCTTAAAGTTGCCCAGTCTAACTTTATGGAGGGATCATTTATGGTCAAATCAGTAGAAACTATCACAGAATTAATCGGGAACACTCCCCTTGTGAAACTACGTCGTTTAGTTTCAGACGATTCTGCAGATGTATATGTAAAAGTCGAGTCGTTTAACGCCGGAGGATCTGTCAAAGATCGTATCGCTTTAAACATCATCGAAACAGCTGAGAAAGATGGCTCGCTAAAACCTGGCGACACAATCATCGAAGCTACAAGTGGAAATACAGGGGTAGGACTTTCATTAATCGGCGCTGCCAAAGGATATAAGGTCATTACTATCATGCCTGAATCAATGTCTATCGAACGCCGTCAATTAATGAAAGCATACGGTACAGAAGTATTATTAACGCCTGCTGCGGATGGATTCGGCGCTGCCGTTGCCAAAGCAGAAGAACTCGCTGCACAACCTGGCTACTTCTGGGCACGTCAATTCGACAACGAAGCAAACCCAGCCATCCACTATCAAACAACTGGGCAAGAAATTATTAAAGCCTTCGACGGAAAAACTCCAGATGCTTACATCAGTGGTATCGGTACTGGCGGTACAATCACAGGTGTTGGCCGTGCGTTAAAAGAAGTGAACAAAGACGTAGAAATCATCGGGGTTGAACCTGAAGAAGCACCATTCATTTCTAAAGGTCAAAAAGGAAAACACCGCATCCAAGGAATCTCTGCTGGTTTTGAGCCAAGCATTATCGACCGCGAAGTCATCGACGGCTTTGAACTTGTTTCAAGTGACGATGCCATCGAAACAGCGAAAAACTTAGCCGCTAAAGAAGGTATCCTTGCTGGTATTTCTTCTGGAGCTGCTGTCACTGCCGCTCTACGTGTGGCAAAACGCTTAGGAAAAGGTAAATCTGTTGTGGTTCTATTACCAGATACAGGTGAACGCTACCTTTCAACAGGCATTTTCGGTGAAGCGTAATTCATTGTAAAAAATAATAAAAGAAGAGTCTCAGATACAAATTTCAATCTTTTGAATTCAGTATTTGAGGTTCTTTTTTTGTGCAAAAAATTCAGCTAAAAGGCGTTTTGAATCCAGATGTATCATGCGTGATACGTATCATGCATGATACACTTTACTCTTTTTGTATCAATTTTGATACGTATCATTTTTGATACAACTCAACTTTTCGATGTAACATTTTTGTTACGTAACATAATTGTTACACTCAAGGTAAGACAAAAAACCACCTCGGAAAATTCCGAGGTGGCTTCACTTTTAAATTCGATTAAGCTTCTTGTGTTTTGGCTTCTTTTTTGTTTCCGAATTTCTTAGCAATAAAAGCTGTTAAGATTGGAGTTAAAATCGCTGTTACGATTACTGAAGCTGTAATTTGAGTCGTTGCTGTTGCTTCAATTCCTTTGAATGAAGCATCCACTGCAGAAAGTGCAGCTGGTGTAGCGATAGCGCTGGCTGCTGTACTTGAAATGGCAGCACCGGCAACCCCGTTACCACCTGTTAAGCGGTCTGCGGCGATTGATGCAATACCACCGACAGCTGTAGTGATCACCCCTAGTAAAATACCAGGTAGACCACCTTCAAGGATTTGGCCAAAGCTCATGTTAGCCCCTAAACAGAAACCAACGACGATAATGATGGCTGTAATACCGTTTGAAAGAACTTTCTTCATGTATGGGAAGGCATTTCCTAACGCAATCCCTAAAACTAGTGGCAATACAGTTCCGACTAAGTTCCAAATTGAGATGTTTGCAAGGCCGGCACTACTTAATACGGCCATTGTTACCATTGGTCCAACGCTCAGTGTTGTAATCCCAACGGCACCAGCATCGATTTCATCCCCGTATACATCTACAATACCCGCATACATAGCGTTATTGGCTACTGAAATGGCACCGATAACGGCAACGGCGCTAAGTCCGAGGAAGTTGTCATTGAATACTTTCGCAACCAATAACCCTAAGACTACAGATACCGCAATTTTCGCTAAAATAATCGCTGCCCCACGTCCAACGGCTTTTGGTGTGTTTTTAAGAGAAATGGTACCCCCGATAATGAAGAGGAATGCCCCAACAAGTGGTCCAGCACCTTTCACGATTGGAGTGGTAAATCCACCAATTTGTAATATTTGAGGGAAAAATGTATTAATCACACATCCAATAAACATTGGAATAATGATAGTATCCCCAGGAATTTTAATCTTTTTCATACTGTTCACAATCCTTCTCTAATTTGGAATAAGACTCTAGCTAAAATCAGCCATCTAATGTGATACCGCCATCGCAGTCACCGATTTCCCCTGTAACGAAGCTTGCAAGGTCGCTTGCAAAGAAGAGAATCATTTGAGCGATTTCAGTAGGTTCTGCACGACGTCCAAGAGGAATCATGCTGATAACTTTTTGGCTCTTTTCTTTATCTTCTGATAATACTGTTGTCATATCTGTACGAGTGAATGAAGGACATACAGCGTTACATGCAATATTGTATTTACCGCCTTCTTTAGCAACGGCTTTTGTTAAACCATTTAATCCAGCTTTAGAAGAAGCATAAGCGGCAGTACCTAAAAGTCCACCACCAAGTTTAGCGGCAACGGAAGATACGTTTACGATACGTCCACCTTTGTTTTCGATAAAGTGTGGGAAGATTGTGCTAATTGTTGAGAAGCATCCTGAAAGATTGATGCGGATAGTTCTTTCCCATTCTTCATATGTTAATTGGTCGAAAGGTTTTGCACTAATAACCCCAGCGCAGTTCACTAAGATGTCTACTTTGCGTTCTGCTAAGATTTCATTCATGCTTTTTACGATAGATTCATGATTTCCTAAATCCATGTATTTGAAGCTTGTGTGTTCTGGTCCGAACTCTTCAACTGTTTTATTTGCTGCAGCCTCGTTAATATCTGCAATGACTACAAAACCGCCGCCGTTAACGATACCGCGAACGATTTCTTTACCAATACCATTTGCCCCACCAGTGACAATGGCAACTTTACCTGTGAAATCCATTAGATCACGTCCTTTGATTTGATATGTTCATTCTATCACTAAACAATGAAGTTTCGACTCTTTTTATGGTTAACATTTGTTAACTTTTTAACATATTTTTTGATGAACTATATGTTCCGCCACACTCCCAAAAACCGCAGTATCAAAAGGTTTCTGCAAATAAAAACAGCCTACAAATAAATCGTAGACTGTTTTGTGTACCATAAAAAATTTTTATTTTTTTAAAATTGAATATAAACATTATATGAGCAAACTTCTCTCAAATAATGGACTAGATCAACGACATTATCCTGTAAATCACCAAGAGGGACTTCTTCTTGTTTCTTACGACCTTCATAGAAGAATGTAAAATTGAACTTTCCACCCCATTTTGATTTTTGACGAAAAACGGACGCGCTGACTGCTTCTTCTAAGTCCACTACCCTGAACTCAGTTCCATAAGAAACTAAAATTCCGTCTTTGACAAGTACGCCAAGTTTTTCATCCAAATACTCCGCATCATCTAATAACCGTTTCATATCATATTGGTAGTCAGGGAAAAGCTCATCAAAACGAGCGTAATGTTTTTTGATGCGACGAACGCGAATGATTTGCCAAGCGAATACAATGACAAAAAACACAACGGCTACGATGAACATCACGATATCGACAAACCTTGCCGCACTATCCGTAATGGTTAAAAAATGCTTTAGGTCCAATTTATCGAGAGTCGCCTGCACTGAAAGTGGGCTAAGTTTGAATTTCTGTTCAAAGGCTTCCTTCATTTCCGGTGTAATATTCGTTTGAACGCTGGATCTCCCACGTTTCTCCTTCTCATTAACTACACGTATATTCAAGTAGAAGTCTGACGAGGCGAGTGCGTTCGTTTTCTCAGAAAGCGCCTCTTTAAATTCTAGAATTTGTTTAATTTCAGAACCATCTGTTCTTAAGAACGACACTCCATGATTGTGTTTCACTAAATAATATGTTTCATCGTCTATCTCAAGAGGCTTTGGGTCAATATCTAATACTTTAATCGAAGTGGACGATGCATCAGTTTCCATTTTATAAATGACTCCCTGCTCGTATAATTCACGCCCGCTCATAAAACCATACGACGCTAAAAATCCTATCACCACCACTGTTAATCCTAACAGGACGGTAAGAATCCATATCCCCCATGTTCTTCTAAAAATCCCTTTATGCAAAACTATTCCACCTTCAAATTCTATTTCTTATCCTAGGAGTCTAAAATCTACTTTCAATCCTAAATTGTATTCTTCGTTTAAATATTCCACAAGATCTTTGAGACGTAATAATTGTCTTCTAAAGAGAATCGAATCGTATTTCTTATTTGCATATTCAAAACGCAAATGAACCCTCATGCCGCCTTTTCTTCTGTTCTCAAACACGAGATATGCCTTGCTGACTTCTGATAAGTCGACGACTGTAAAATTAATGTCGTAGCTCACAAGAATCCCTTCCATCACAATGATTTTGAGTTTTGGATCGACATATTCCGCATCATCCAATAACTGCTTCATATTGTTCGCATAATCAGGGAAGTACGCATCAAAACGTGCATACTGCGCCTTCAAGCGACGCGTTTGATAAATTTGGAACCCAATAAGTCCAAGAACGATGGCAAGCATAACAAGCGTTAATGCCGAATCACCCCATTGATCTTTAGAAGTGGTCAACTTCAAGATTCTGGATTCATCGATTTTCGTCTTAGCATTTTCTGAATACAGCGGGCTTTCTTTATATTTCTTGTAAAAGGCGTCTTTCATCTCAGGCGTTACATTCACCTTTACATTGGACCCTTTCCCTTTACTTTTCTCTGGTGTTACACGCACACTCAAATAAAGATTAGACGCTTCGAGTGCATTCTCTGCGTTTCCGGCAGCTTTCTTTGCTTCCAAGACAGTTTTCAATTCATCAGATTTTGCCTCGAAAACCGCAACGCCTCGTTCATGTTTCACCAAATAATAGTGGTGTCCATTTAACACGAGCGGTTCTGGGTCGATATCCATTACTTTAATGGCGACTGATGAACCTTTATCGTTTACATAGTAAACTTCATTGGCTTTGTATAAGTCTTCCGCGCTCTGGAATGATTTGAATCCCGCACGTGCAATGATCACCATCACTACAGCCATTATTGCTACTACAACCCATATCGGACCTGTTCTTCTTCCATACCCTTTATGCATTTTGAACCCTACTTTCTATTAAAATCATTGATTCATCTTCTATGAACCATATACCTAATACCATTGATACGGTAGCGATATTTTGGTTCTTTCTTTTTTATTTAGATACTCCACTAATTGGCGAATGTTCACTGGACGATTCTTCAATTGAATGGTTACTTTTTTATTCCCACCAAATCCAAAATCGATGGAATAAGCGATACTTCTTTTTAACTCTTGGAGACGAACTTCAGCATTTCGTACTTCTCGCAACTGAATCACTCTAAAATCGTTATTATAGCAAACGAACTTGTGATCCTTCACTAGTATTTTTAACTTCGGATCATGAAAATCTGCCTCCGTTGCTAAGACTTTCATCTGCCCTGCGTATCTCGGAAACTCTTTATCAAACACTTCGTATTGTTCCTTCAATGAAAGTACTCGTTTATAGCTAGCGTAAAAGAATACTAACGCTATTAAAAACACAAAGAGGGTCACCACCGTTTCGAATAAACGATTTGTAAAGGATGTCAAAGTTAAATAATGGAGGAAGTCCAGCGGTATAGCATCTTCTGTCGGTAAGAGAGTCCCTTTCTGATATTGTCTTATAATGGCTTCCTTCAATACTGACGATATATGGACGGTCTTACTCCCTCTACGCCCCTTTGTTACTTCCGGCGTCACTCGAACATTTAAATAAATATTCTCTTGTTTTAAAGGCTCCCAGTCATTTGGATTCGCTTTTTTCAAATCCAACAACTGTTGAATGTCTTTAGCCTTCGCTTGAAGTGGCGTAACCCCATTTTCATGCTTCACTAAGTAATATTCTTTTCCATCGTAAGTGACGGCATCCACATCTATATCCAACACACGAATCGCAACGGAAGTCCCAGCATCATTCAAATGATAAATGTCCCCCATCTTATAGAGTGCCTCTCCCCCCATGTATCCTTTCACGGTTCCAAAGAGAAAGAAAAGCCCCAACATTGTTAAGAAAAGAGCGGACCCCGCTAGAGAGAACGTTCTTCTCACATACCCTTTATGCACCTTCATTTCCTACTTTCTATTGATATTTTTCCAATCGTCCTTAATTTTAACTGGGACGAAGTAATTCACCTTTCGAACGAGACGATACTTTTCTTCTAGTGTCTTTCCATATGTATTTGGAACAAAGGCACGTCTTCTTGTCTTAAACGTAAACTTGATTCCATAATACACACGGCGCCCTGTACTCGTACGGTATAGATGAATTTCTTTTAATTCTTTTAGCGGAATCACTGTAAAATGACTTCCGTAAAAGATGAGCACTTCTTTTACGATCATCGCTTCGAATTTTTCATCGACATAGTCTGCTTTTTCCTTAAAATCTTTTCGTTCCCACTCGTTATTCGGAAAGAGCGCATCTAATTTCTTAAATGCGAAATAATATTTCACCAATAATCCGATGACTTGCCCTAGCAGAAGGAGCACGATTGCGACCATCGCTAGTTGGAATAAGAGGATTGGATGTGTCCAAGCATCGACATCTCGGTTAAAATTAAATTGTTCAAATGTTTAAAAATCAAGCATTAGAGTAATTGCCAAGAGTACGATGCTCCCTGCAAATAACAATAAATAACCTTTCATTCGAGCAAAAATTCGTTTAATCATCTATACACCTCGTCTGTATTATGTATGTATTATACTAAGTTTTTCTTTATTTGTATAGCTTTAACGGCTGAAAACACAAAAAGAGTGAGAAGAAATGGAATCACCCCTTCTCACTCTCTTACACCTTAATGATTAAGCGTCTGCCTCTTCGCGTTTGGCTTTAATTTCATCAATTAAGCCTTGTAATTCTGCTTCGTCGAAATGATATTTCTCACCGCAGAAATGACACACAACTTCTGCGCCATGGTCTTCGTCAATCAAGTGTTGTAAGTCATCTACGCCAATCGACATTAAACCTGCTCTGAAACGTTCACGCGTGCATCCACAATGGAATTTCACAGGCATCTCTTCTAGCTCACGAATGTTTTCCGCACCTAATAATCGATTTAAAATATCACGCGGTTGTTCTTGTTGGTCAATTAATTTTGAAACCATTGGAATTTCGCTAATACGACGTTCGATTTCTGAAATCGTCGCTTCGCTCGCCCCTGGTAATAATTGAATCATAAACCCACCTGCTGCACGAACCGTTTCGTCTGGATTCACAAGAACCGATACCCCAACAGCTCCGTTGATTTGTTCAGAGACTGCTAAGTAATACGTGAAGTCCATTCCGAGTTCTCCATCCACGATTGGTACTTGACCAGAGAATGGTTCTCTCATGTTTAAGTCTTTGATGACCGTAATCGTTCCGTTTGTTCCAACGACACCACGGACATCTAATTTTCCTTTGTCGTTTAATTCAAGGCTCACATGAGGATTCGTGATATAACCACGCATTTCCCCACGGCCATTCGCATCGGCCATGATTTTTCCACCAGGGCCATCCCCGTTCACTTGAACCGTGATGCGTTCGTCGCCTTTTAAGCTGCTTGCTAATAATTGTGTTCCGATGATTGTACGACCAAGTGCTGCTGTTGCAGAACTCCAAGTGTCGTGTCTGCGTTGCGCTTCTGCGATTGCGTCTGTGGCAACCATAGCAACGGCTTTGACCTCATCATTGAACGCTAATACTTTTAATAATGAATCTGCCATTTGTCTCTCCTTTTTTAAAGGAAAAGAGCTGTGACAACAGCCTCAGCTCTCCTACCCTTTGTGTTATTCGTTTTCTGTTGGTCCTTCAAATTCGCTTGGAGCCTCGGTAACATCTGCTACTTCGACTTCTTCATGTTCTTCTGGAACCTCTTTGCCTTCTGCTTGTTCCGCATCGCGTTTTGCTAAGGCTTTTTTAGTTTCTTCAAAACTTGCCGCTTCTGTTTCACTTGGATACTCATCGTTAGCGATTGGAGCTGGCATTTCACCTGTTTCGAAAAGTGATTTAATTGTACGTTCGTCTAATGTTTCTAATTCTAGAAGTTTTTGAGCAATTAATTCTAATTGGTCTTTATGTTCTTCAAGAATTTGAAGTGCTTTTTCATGCGCTTCTTTCATAATACGACGTACTGCATTGTCGATTTCAAACGCCACTTGATCTGAGTAACCTTTTGTTTGACCATAGTCACGTCCGATAAATACTTGATGATTTCCTTCGTATTGAACAGTTCCTAATTCGTCCACCATTCCGTACTCTGTAATCATGCTACGAACGATACCTGTAGCTTGTTCAAAGTCGTTAGATGCTCCTGTTGTCTTCACGCCAAAGATAAATTCTTCAGCAGCACGACCCCCAAGAAGTCCAACTACTTGTTCGAACAATTCTTCTTTTGTCATTAAGAAACGATCTTCTTTTGGAAGCATAATCGCATATCCGCCAGCGCGTCCACGAGGGACAATCGTTACTTTATGAACCACACGCGCATCGCTTAAGACCATACCAACAATTGTATGCCCTGCTTCGTGGTAAGCCACCATTTCGCGTTCTTTCTTGCTGATCGCACGGTCTCTCTTAGCTGGACCAGCGATTACACGGTCATGTGCTTCATCCACGTCTAATGCGTCGATAGCATTTTTATCACGACGAGCCGCTACTAAAGCTGCTTCGTTTAATAAGTTTTCAAGCTCAGCCCCAGAGAATCCTGGAGTTTGTTGCGCGATTACTTTTAAGTCCACGTCTTTTGCAAGTTTCTTGTTACGAGCGTGTACTTTCAGAATCGCTTCACGGCCTTTCACGTCTGGACGACCTACTAAGATTTGACGGTCAAAACGTCCTGGACGAAGTAAGGCTGGGTCTAATACGTCTGAACGGTTCGTTGCGGCAATCACGATAATTCCCTCAGTTCCTTCGAACCCGTCCATTTCAACTAGTAATTGGTTTAATGTTTGTTCACGTTCGTCGTGTCCGCCACCCATTCCGGCACCACGTTGACGACCAACGGCATCGATTTCGTCGATAAAGATAATTGCTGGAGCATTTTTCTTCGCGTTTTCGAATAAGTCACGAACACGGCTCGCCCCAACCCCTACGAACATTTCTACGAATTCAGAACCTGAAATCGAGAAGAATGGTACGTTTGCTTCACCGGCAACGGCTTTCGCAAGAAGGGTTTTACCTGTCCCTGGAGGGCCCTCAAGAAGTACCCCTGCAGGAATACGAGCACCAAGCGCTGTAAATTTACGTGGGTCTTTTAAGAATTCCACCACTTCTACAAGTTCTTGTTTTTCTTCTTCAGCACCAGCTACATCAGAGAAGCGTACTTTCACGTTTTGTTTCTTCTGATTTGTCGCACGGCTCTTACCGAAGTTCATTGGATTGTTACGTCCACCTTGACCACCTTGGCTCATAAACATTGTATAAAGTAAGAACCCTAATACCCCAAGTGGTAAAACGACTTGTAATAAAACGGAAATCCATACGCCTGTTGAACTTTCTGGTAAAGTTTCAACTTTTGTATTTTTTGATTGAGCCGCTTCATTGATTTCTTTAATCGTTGAGTCGTTTGGTAAGACTGTTGTTCTGAAGTTTGTACTCTTTGTAGTACGGTTATCAAAAATAGATAATCCATTTTGATTTTTAGCTTCTTGGGTCGTTTGCTCTTTCGGATTTGTATATTCCCCAGTAATAGTATATACAGAATTCGAATATTGCATCTTGAGATCTTTAATTTCGCCACTTTTCAGACTTTGCATAAATTCTGTGTATGAAATATCTGCTGTAGAACCTTTTTGATCCCCATTAAACATTCCAACGAAAATGACAATAGCACCGAAAATCAAGATATATAGTAAGCTAGATCTGAATATTGATCGATTGTTATTATTATTCATTTTACCTCCCCATCTTCTTATAAAAGAAGAACGATAGTATTTTCACTACCGTTCTATCATAACATATTTGACTTTTATTGACGAATAGTTTAACTCTTTCTTAATCTTCATAGAACTCAGGTTTTAAAACACCAATACATGGTAAGTTACGATAGAATTGTTTGAAGTCTAATCCGTATCCTACTACGAATTTATTTGGCACTTGAACCCCAACATAATCCGCTTCGATGGCTTCTTCGCGACGTTCTGGTTTATCTAATAAAGTCACCACTTTTACACTTGCTGCTTGGCGGTGTTTTAATAATTCAACCACGTGTTTTAAAGTACGGCCTGTATCGATAATATCTTCAACGATAATCACGTGACGATCTTTAACGCTTTGACCTAAGTCTTTTAAGATACGTACTTCGCCGCTTGATTCGAATTCATTTCCATAACTAGATACATCCATGAAATCAATTTCTAAGTTGCAGTCCATTGCGCGGACTAAATCTGCCATAAAGAAAATAGCACCCTTAAGAATACAAATGACTAACGGATCTTTACCGCGGTAATCTTCCGCTAACGTAGCACCTAATTTCTTGATTGTTTCTTGTAACTGTTCTTCTGATACTAAAATTTCTGACATATCATTTTTTAACATGTGTGCACCTCGTTTTGTTTTCGTAAGATAGAATCATTTTACCAGTTTCCTCTTCAAAGAACAACGGTTGAGTATAGCGATAGCCCAAAATTGCGCGAATTTTTTTCGAGGCGTCTTCCAACACCCAAATTTCCTTGCGTTCTTCGAGTGGAATCTTGGAATTGATAAACCATCTTGAGAGTTTTTGATGTTTGGTTTCACTGGCATCTAGTGCAATCTTGTCTCCTGGTTTTGCATGACGAATCGTGAGCGGGAAGTCCTTTGGATAGACAGGAATTGCAAAATCCGAAGATGTCTTCCCTGTCGTAAGTAAAATTTGCTCATCTTCATTTGGACGAATTAAGGTATCTTCCGGCTTTTCCAACACATATTCGATATTTGGAACCACTTTTTGACGTCCTTTTTCAAATGAACATTCTTCATAGCGTTTCTTAAACCTCCAGCCATTTGAAAGGTCCAGAGTAAGTTGCGCCTTGTCGGAACCAACCTTTTCCAAGATTTGCTCCATCTGCACGACTGAAATCGTCGTATCCATTTGCATCAGTACTTGTTGCAAAAGCAGTCGTTGCATTTCTATTGGTTCTTTTAGGAAAGCTTCGCGGTGGAATGTGACTTTTTTCTTTCTTCTTTGGAAGAACTGTTCTTGTTTTTCTTCTAGGATAGGCATCAAACACGCCACAGCATCTGCAATCATCTGCGCACTCTTTTGGAAGTGGCTTCCGGCATTTGGATTTTCCTCTTTTAAAAATGGAATCACATGATGACGATATCTGTTTCTTGTATAGTCATCTGATTCATTCGATTCATCTTCTAAATAAGGAACGTCATACTTTTCAGCCTCTTCGTAGAGTTCTTTTTTCTCATAGGATAGGAACGGACGTAAAATCGACAAGCTTTTCACGTGACGTTTTTCCTTCATCCCAGAAAGACCTTCCAGCGTACTTCCTCGCGACCATTTCATTAAAACGGTCTCTAATTGATCATCTTGGTGATGGGCCAATACTAAATAGTCCGCCTGATGCTTTTTCGTCACTTCGCGGAAGAAATCATATCTAAAATCACGCAAGGATTTTTCAGAAGCTGTTACTCCCTCTGCTTCGTGCCAATGCTTTGTCTCGATTGGAATTTGATGCAGCTTGCAAAAACGATGAACGAGTTGCTCCTCGTCCTCGGCTTGCGCTCTCAGTCCATAATTCACATGGGCCACTACGAGTCGATTTTTTGCATCGTCTCCAAATAGAGTAACCATCGCATTCAAAAGAACCATCGAATCGACGCCACCGGATACGGCAAGCACATATTTTTTCTCAGTATAGTTTTCTACATTTCTTCTAAAAAACGCTGTTAGTTGATGTTGCATTGGCCTCTCCTTTCTGTCAAAAAAATCTCCTCCAGTTTTCACCAGAAGAGATTGATGGTTTCATTATGAACGGCGACCGCCACGGCCCCCACGTTTCCCTTCAGTGTTACGTTTCAATGAAGTTAAACGGTCTTCAGAGTCTTTCAAGAAGGAACTCATTAGAGAATCGAAATCTGTTGCTTTTGCTTGCGAAGGAGATTTCTTTTCGTATGGAGCTGAAGTTCTGCCAGCAGAGCGATTTTTCTTAAAGTCTTGAGAGTCATTACGCGGTGTGAAAGGTTTCTTAGCACGTGGTTTATCCGCTGAGTCTTCTTTTGGTTTATCAACGGCACGACGAATTGAAAGGCTAATTTTGCCATCGTCCGCAATCGTCATGACTTTTACTTTAACCTCGTCTCCAACTTTTAAAACTTCATTGATATCTTGAATGTATGAATCAGACACCTCGCTAATGTGAACAAGACCTGTCTTACGATCTCCTAAATCCACAAAAACTCCAAAATTTGTAATTCCAGTAACTTTACCAGGGATTACGTTTCCTACTTCGATTGACATATAAAAAGCGTTCCTCCTTCATTATTTCCTTTTCGATACACGCTTGACGTATCAAAAAGATTCATTGCCTAACGGTTTTGAGTTGTCACCTTAACAACAGTTTCCCCTTGTTCGACTTCTTCTTTTGCTTGTTGCGCTTTATGCTCTGCAGTGTCATTTGGCGTGCTGAAGATGATTTCTCCAGTTTTGCTTAAATAATATTCACTACGTGCAAGTTTTGCGATATATTCATCGCTTTGAAGAAGTTCCACTTGCTGTGTTAACGATTCTTTTTGCTTTTCAGCAACTTCTTTTTCAGCCTTCGCTTGTTCAATTTTTTGATCTAATTGATTTGCTTGGCTAAATTGGTTCCCAATCCCGACAATCATTGACCCCGAAATGGCAATCACACCAACTAAAATCAATTTAGTCATTAGTGAGTGACTCTTGAAAACGGGAGTAGAAGGTTTTTTCTGTTTTAACTTGTTGTTCATTGAAATTACATTTGAATTTCTTTGTTGTGTTTCTTGCGTCACCTTAATTGTCTCCTTTTTTACTTATACAAACTGAGTATAACAAGAATGACGCTCATCGTCCATGGTTACACTAAGATTTTTTATATTTTTTTGAAAACTTGTTTTGTAACGTAAAAATGATTCCCCTTATCCTAACGGATATCTTCATAATAACTGTAATGTTGCACCGGTTCGAGCCTTCCGTCTCTCACCTTCGAAGCTTCAAACGCGGAGTAAGGTACAAGCCCTACTCCGCGTATTTCACATTCGATGCGTATCACATTACTGTTATTATAGAATCCGTTAGTCTTTGCGGAATCATTTTTTGCGCAATTTATAAATTTATATTTTTTTGTGTCACCATGAACAGCCACAGAAAAGTGACGTTCCCTGGTTATCTTCCTAGTTAACATCCTCAGTACGGAGTTTCACGCGTTTAATGACCACTTGATTTTCCGTTTCGCGAATGTAGTTTTTCAAGTTCTCAATAATGATTTCTTCGTCATTATGAATGCGAATCACGAGCTCATATTTCTCACCATCGAGTTCGCGCGCTTCGACTTGAATCTATTGATAATCTTCAAAGTGGCAGTAATTATAAATCGACTGCACTATGGTTGGGTATGGAATCTCACAGTAAATATTTACCTGACGTTGTTTTCCTTGCAAGATTGGTTGATACGCTAACTTTTGGACGATGACAATAATCGCTGCGCAAAGGGAACCGAAGAACCAGAATCCTCCGCCAATCGCAAGACCAATCCCAGCGGTTGCCCAAATTCCTGAAGCGGTGGTCAGTCCACTCACGCGTTTTTCACGCATGAAGATAATCCCCCCACCGATAAAGCTGATACCGCTGACGACTTGAGCAGCCACACGAGCTGTATCGTAATGCGGTGTATCAACGAAGGCTTCCTTTGATATAATCATCATTAAGCAAGAAGTGAGTGCCACGATCATGTGGGTCTTAACCCCTGCTTGTTTATTTCTGGAGGTACGTTCATAACCGATAGCAAGTCCACAAACACATGAAATTAAAATCGCCAAAAAATGACGCAATTCTATCATTGCGTTAAATGGTTGTAGTATATTGATTGCATTTAAATCCACGGTTTTCCCTCCTTATTTCTTTTAAAAAAGCACTATTTATCTTACTCTTTTTTTATTTTTTTGTCAACAGAAAACGCATTCAAAATAAATAGGCGACTACATAGAAAAAGAATACGACAACCATGCCGTATTCTTCCCTTCATTATAATTCTAGCGGTTCTTCTTTAATGAGCTTTTCTTCTAGAATCGTAAACATTTCCTTAGCATCTTCTTTTCTCGTAGAGTCCATCAATGCTTCAACTTGGACTAAGACATGTTTGTTCCCGAATTGAATAGCGATTTTATCTCCGACTTTAACATCTGTAGAAGATTTCGCCACTTTATCATTAATAAACACACGTCCCTTGTCGGCTACTTCTTTCGCAACCGTACGACGTTTAATTAATCGTGATACTTTTAAAAACTTATCGAGTCTCATCATTTTCCTCTTTTCTACTAAATTTACGTAATAAACTCTTTCCTTTTGGAATTAGAACCCATTCCCGTTTCGTAAATAAATTCCATTTCATCGTTCCTGCCAGGAAAATCACCACTCCTATAACGGCAAAGACGATTGAAAAGACAAAGGCCATCGTTCTGGAATCTTTCAATCCTGCAAAATGCCATGCTCCGTATGATAATACTGAAACAATGACAGTCATGCCAAGCGTAATGCCTGCAAGTAACTGCATAAAGTTCCCGTCACGTAAGACACTAATCATAATCTCTTTTGCAAAAGCCATCATCACAACCATCATCACACAAAGCCCTAGCGCTGTCGCCAGACTTGCGCCAAGCGTTCCAAACATCGCTATGAATAAGTAGTTCGTACCAGCTTTCACTGCGAGGCCTGCTGTAAGTGCGAGTAGCGTTTTTGGATATTGATGCTGACTTTGGAAAATACCGTGCAGCGACATAATGACAGATGCAAAGAAAATACTAGTGACATAGACAAGGAGCACTGCCTGACCCTTCGCATCTCCAAAAAGGGCGGTATTTAACCATGGCAAGATGGCAATCATCCCCATCGTCGCAACTACCGAGAAGGTAATCGTCATTCGAAGAAGTGATGTTGACAGTCTCTTAAATTCCAAGTCATGTCCTTTCTTAAAGGCACGTGATAACATCGGCATATAGCTGGATGAAAATCCGACTCCGACGACCATTCCTAATTGAACAAGCGGCTGCCCTCTATCGTAAATCCCCTTGAGGTCTTTTGCGACTTCCGGAAGCATTCCTTGAGTAGTTAATACATTATACACAGAGAATGAATCCACCAATTGGAATAAGACTAAAATCGAACTGAGGAGACAAATAGTTCCTCCTTCAAAAGCAAATCGTTTAAAGAGATGCCCAAATGTCGGTACTTCCATTTCTACTGGCGTAATCGTCAAGCCGTCGAGCGGATCTTTTGTTTCTTTAACTACATAATACAGCATCACAAGAATCGCAAACACGGCCGCAATCGTCGCACTCGACATCGCCCATGTCCCCATCCTGTAGTAGTCTGAAATGGTGCTACCAAACAAGCTCGCCACAAAGAGAATCACCGCGACACGAACGACCTGCTCCACCACTTGTGAGATGGCAGTCGGCATCATCCGGAAGCTTCCTTGGAAATAACCCCTTGTGATGACCAGAAACGGCATCAATAGAAACATCCACGATACGCTTTGAACGACTGGAAAGAGCTCTACGTCACCCATCCAGTGTGCAATCATTCCCGCTCCCAAATGGAGGAAGGCAAAAATACCCACTCCAACGAGGCTTGCGATAACGAATAGCTGCTTCAATAATTTCTTTAAATGTGTCGACTCCAAGTATTCCGCGACTACATTGGACACGAATACCGGGAATCCCGTTAATGCAAAGGTCATGCCGATTCCATAAATAGGATACACCTGTTGGTATACATAAAACCCGGTGTTGCCTACCATATTTTGGAAAGGAACTCGGTACACCGCGCTTAAAATCTTTGCGATAAACGCGGCAATCGAGAGCGCAATCGCCCCTTGCATCATCCCTTTACTATTTATCTTCTTCATGTTTTTCCTCATCGCGAGCTAAAATTTCCCCGCATGTTTTTACAAACAGTTTAACTTGCTCCAACCATAAGTCAACAGGCTTTTGCGTGATATTTAATAAAATCTGAAGACTTTCTCCTTTGTTGGAAACTTGCGCTGGTAATTTCACCGGACCAAGCGCCTCAAAGACAGGCACCCCTTGCAGGCGAGTCGCACTTGGAGGTGCAATCGTAATTGTCACCGAATTGTCTTTACGTTTAATCGATACGACGTCAATCTCGTTGGCATAATGCTTAATGAGTCCTACTTCTGCTAACGCGCTAACTTCATCCGGGAAATCACCGAAGCGGTCAATAAAGTCATCGAGCAATTCTTCATAAGCTTCCACACTATCAATCGAGCGAATCCGTTTATACATCTCGATTTTTTGACGTTCGTCTTGAATATAACTTGCTGGAATATACGCATCAATCTGTAAGTCGATTTCAACCGTTTCTTCATCCGACTTCACTTCTTTTCCTTGTTTCTTCAACACGGCTTCGCTTAATAATTGAGAATATAAGTCGAATCCGACCGAATCGATAAATCCGTGCTGTTGTTTTCCAAGTAAATTCCCTGCCCCACGAATCGATAAATCGCGCATGGCAATCTTGAATCCAGAGCCAAGTTCTGTAAAGTCACGCATCGCTTGCAGACGCTTCTCACTCACTTCGGTTAAGACTTTATCTGGTTGATACATGAGGTATGCATAGGCAATGCGGTTTGTACGCCCCACACGTCCACGCAATTGATACAACTGCGAAAGTCCCATATGATCGGCATTTTCAATAAAGAGAGTGTTGACATTTGGAATGTCCACCCCAGTTTCGATAATCGTGGTCGTCACTAACACGTCGTATTCCCCTTCGATAAATTGGAAGAGAATATTTTCGAGCGTCGTTTCACTCATTTGACCATGAATCACACCAACACGACATCCTGGAACGAGCGCTCTCAGTTCGTCCGCCTTCTTCTCAATCGTTTCGACACGATTATATAAATAGAAGACTTGTCCGCCACGAGCCATCTCGCGTTCGATGCCGTCACGAATCGTCATCGGGTTTTGTTCCATCACAAAGGTTTGAACCGGATAACGGTTTGCTGGTGGTGTCTCGATGACAGATAAATCACGCACCCCAAGCATTGACATATGCAGTGTTCTTGGAATTGGTGTTGCAGTGAGCGTCAATACGTCCACTTGCGACTTCAATTGTTTCAAACGTTCCTTATGCTTTACTCCAAAGCGTTGTTCTTCGTCGACAATGAGGAGTCCTAAGTCTAAAAACTGCACGTCTTTTGAAAGCAGACGGTGCGTTCCGATGACGATATCGACTGCTCCTTTACGAAGTTTCTCAATCGTTTTCTCTTGTTCTTTTTTACTACGGAAACGACTTAATAATCCGATGGTAAATGGATAATCCGCAAAGCGTTGTACGAAATTCTCGTAATGTTGCTCGGCAAGAATCGTTGTTGGTACCAAGACAGCCGCTTGTTTTCCATCCATGACCGCCTTGAAGACTGCACGCATAGCTACTTCCGTCTTCCCGTATCCAACGTCCCCGACAAGCAGACGGTCCATCGGTTTATCCTTTTGCATATCTTCCTTAATTTCCGCAACACTTCGCAATTGGTCTTGCGTTTCTGTATATGGGAAGGCTTGTTCGAATTCTTGTTGTTCCACCGTATCGCGACTAAACGCATAGCCTTTTTCGGCGTCACGTTTGGCATATAATTCGATGAGTTCATCGGCGATATCTTCAATCTTGGCCGTTACTTTACGTTTCGTCTTCGCCCATTCCGTACCACCCAATTTATTGAGTTTTGGAACTTTTGCATCCGACGACACATATTTTTGAACGAGCTTAATTTGAGAAACTGGAACGAATAAATTCCCGCCATCTTGATAGTGAATCGACATGTAGTCTTGGTGGATACCGCTGATTTCGAGCGTCTCCATCCCTTGATACACACCGACCCCGTGATTCACGTGAACCACATAATCTCCAACAGCTAACTCGGTATAACTCTTCAAACGTTCTGCGTTCGAGATTTTTTGATTTCGCGGTGCGCGTTTTGTGAGTTTATTGAACAATTCACGTTCTGTTAAAATAGCAAATTTATCTTCAGGCAGTTCAAATCCATTGTGCATCTTACCGACCATGATTTGAAGTTGCCCTTCCAGTACCGCCCCGTTTGAAATCACACTCTTGATTTCAAAATCGGCAAAGGTTTGTTCGACCTTTTGCGCGCGTTTGGCGTCATCTACTAAGACGATGACTGTTGCGCCTTGTTTCTTCCAGCGGTCCGCTTCGACTTTCACCATCGGCATTTGCGAGAAGAACTGCGTCATGGTGCGCGTTGTAATCGGATGAATCGCATCGAGCGCGAGTCTTCCCAGCCCTTTTTGGAAAATGGCTAAATACGTTCTCGAGAGCGGACTTTCTTTTAACACTTTTCGTCCATCTTGAACAAGCGATAATCCCGAAGCAATCGCACCCGTTTCGATATGGTGCGTCTTCCAATAGCCCGCCTCTTCTTCTAAGGTTTTACTCTTTTCGATAAAACGAGCGTAGTCATCAATAATGAGGTACGCATCTTTAGAAACATAATCTAATAAACTAGTCTTCTCTGGATAAATACATTCCAAGAAGTACGTTAAGTTCGATGGAATTTCCCCATTTTCTAATTGCGCATCGATGGCTTGTTGAATATTTTTAACTTGATCTTTTCTCTCTGGACTTTGAGCCGCCTTCACGTCCTTCTCATAGAGCGCGTGGATTTTAGCTTGTGCCTTCCAGACCGCTTCCTTTTGAAGTGGCAAGTCTGTGGCTGGTAAAATGCGCACCTCTTGAATCACATCCATCGAACGTTGCGTCTCCGCATTAAACGCACGAATCGAATCCACTTCTGTATCAAAGAAGTCCAGCCGTAGTGGATACTCTTGGTCTAATGGGTAAATATCGACGATACTTCCACGAAGGGCAAATTCACCAGGAGTCGCCACCATATTTTCACGACGATATCCTAATTCCACTAACTCCTCCACAAAGGCATCCATCGATTCAATTTCAGACCCCATCGCGAGTTCTATCGAGCTCTTCTTCCATACCGCTGCTGGCACTAAAAGCTTTTGAATCCCAGAGAGCGGTACGATGACGATACCCTTTTGCCCACGACTTAAGAAATCGAGCGTACGAATCCGTTGGCTCACCACATCTGGCGACACCACTGAGAAATCCGCCGCAAGCGACTCTTCTACAGGGAAGAGATGGACAACCTCATCGTCATACCACTCCGATAACTCTTCGTAGGTTTGCGTTGCTTGTAAAAGTGTTGGCGTCACAATCACTAATTGCTTGTCCAATTTCTCAAACGCGCATGACTCGGCCAAGTGTTTTACAGAACCGCTAAGCCCTAGCACAAGTTGACTCTCGTGTAGAGTAAGAGTATCGAACCACTCTTTAAATCCTTTCAGTTTACTAATGGTTTGGTGCAATAATTGCATAATTTTCTCCTTTTTCCAACGACAAAAAGAGACCGCAAAAAAATTTGCAGCATCTCTTTTCCTCTATTTGTTAATTAAATTGATTCATTGTTTTGACGAAATCGCTCGTTTCAATCCACGAACGAATCGCATCGACACTCTTTTGCACTGCAAAAATAATGTCCTCTTCTTCCTCTTTTTCAAAACGGTTGAGCACATGTCCTACGACCGTACGCCCATCTTTTGGACGACCAACCCCAACCTTAATACGGTTAAACTCGCTCGTCCCGAGGCACGAAATAATACTCTTGATTCCGTTATGTCCTCCGGCGCTTCCTTTTTGACGAAGACGAATCTTTCCAACCGGCAGATCCATATCATCATAAACAACTAGCAAGTCTTCGATTCCAATTTTAAAATAATTCATCAGCGGACGAATCGCTTCACCCGATAAGTTCATAAACGTCAACGGCTTCATGAAGATGACTTTTTCGCCACCGATTTGCACCTGCGCAAATACGGCATCAAAGAGCGCCTTATCAAAATCAAACTTCTCTTGATAGGCCACTTCATCCATTGTCATGAACCCGACATTATGCCTTGTCCCTTTATACTTTGCTCCAGGATTCCCTAGACCAACGACTAATTTCATACTTTCACCTATTCTTTTTTCTTCTATTTTGCTATTATACCATACCCCTACACTGTCCCGTTATTAATTCACTTTTTCACGAAATTGTGTTTTTTATGTATTATTTGTCATAAAAAAGGCCTTTTGAAAATCAATTTTCGAAAAATCGTGCTATACTTATTTATGGATATTCCATCACTAATTTTTTAGGAGGTATGAATATGGAAAAATCTCAAAAACATGGTAATAAAGTAATTTTAGTCGGTGACGGTGCCGTTGGTTCTAGTTATGCATACGCACTTGTATTACAAGGGATTGCAGAAGAACTAGGAATTATCGACATCAATTTCGAGAAAACAGAAGGCGATGCGTTAGACTTATCACATGCCTTAGCTTTCAATGCCCCTAAAAAGATTTATGCAGCGAAATACGAAGACTGCCACGACGCAGATATCGTATGTATCACAGCAGGTGCTCCTCAAAAACCAGGCGAAACTCGCTTGGACTTAGTTTCTAAAAACTTAAAAATCTTAAAAAACATCGTAGACTCTATTATGGCGAGCGGATTCAACGGAATCTTCCTAATGGCGACTAACCCAGTAGATATCTTAACTTACGCAACTTGGAAATTCTCAGGACTTCCAAAAGAACGCGTTATCGGATCTGGTACTTCTTTAGACAGTGCTCGTTTCCGTCAAACAATCGCTGAATTAGTCGGCGTTGACGCTCGTAACGTTCACGGATATATCATGGGTGAACATGGGGATACTGAATTCCCAGTTTGGTCACATACAAATGTCGGCGGTTTACAAATTTATGAATGGGTTCGTCAAAATCCACACGTAGATGAAGAAAAATTAGTCGAAGTATTTTTCCAAGTACGTGACGCGGCTTATGAAATTATCGCTAAAAAAGGTGCGACTTACTACGGTATCGGCGCTACTCTAGCACGTATTACAAAAGCTATCTTAAATAACGAACAAGCTATCTTCCCATTATCGGTATATCTTGAAGGTCAATACGGACAAAACGATATTTTTATCGGAGCTCCAGCCGTTATCGGACGTGAAGGAATTCGTCAAATCATCGAAATTCCTCTAGCTGACTCTGAACAAGAAAAAATGGACTTATCTGCAAAAACATTGAAATCCATCTTACACGATGCTTTCGAAAAATTAGAAGCAGAAAACAACTAATGAAATCACAAAAACACCGTACCAAGAAAATTCTTGGTCCGGTGTTTTTCCTGTTCTTAAAATAACGCTAATAGCGGTACAAGTAGAATCGGCATAAAGATAGATGGTAAGAAGTTTAAAATTTTAATCTTCGTAATTCCTAGTAAGTTCATGGCTAATCCGACTAAAAGTACGGACCCCACTGCTGACATCGATACGGTTACCACATCATTCAAATGAGGAGCCACTAGTTGAGACAAGCCCACCAAAATTAACTCATATGCAATGACCGCCACTGCAGAAAGCCCTACTCCAATCCCTTCCGTTGCCGCAAGGAAAATTGAAGTAATCCCATCTAATACGGACTTCGTTTGAAGCAACGTTGTATCTCCAGTAATTCCTAACTGGATAGACCCCATTGTAGCAAGTGCCCCTACGCAGAAAATCATGACTGCCGCAACGAACCCTTCTCCGATATTTAAATTGTTTTCTTTGCCTTTGGATGCCTTCTCCTGAAGCCAGTCTGAGAACTTACGTACTCGCTCCTCCATTTGAAGCCCTTCTCCGACAACTCCACCGCATACAAGCGATAAAATCATAATCAAACTATTTGGGATTTGAATTGCGCCTTTAATTCCGACTAGAAATACACAAAGCGCTAACCCTTGCATGATATGTTGAGCGAAACGCTCTGAAATAATGTGTCGTAAAAACACACCCGCAAGCGCCCCAACGACAATGGCTATCCCGTTAATAAATATAATCACTCGAAAAACTCCTTCATTTTAACCATTCTAGTGAAGGAATTTCTCTCCTTTCACTATTCCACAAACAAACTTTGCGGATCTTCAAAAGGACTCGTTCCGTCCTCTTCAGTTTCGTGTTTACGTTCTAAGAAGTACACTTCCTCAATCACCACTTCGGTCACATACACTTCTTGATGATTCTTGTTGGTGTAGCGACGCGTGTTGAGTCGCCCTTCCACTCCAATACGGTCTCCCTTTTTGACAAACTTGCCGATACGCTCTGCAATTTTGCCCCAGGCGACCACTTGGATAAAGTGTGAATGATAGGAATCATCGCTGTTACGGTACACATTTTGCACCGCGATGGTATTATTAAACACACTCTTTCCGGAAGGTTGAAGCTGTTGCACCTCTACCTCTTTGACAACACGACCAATTAAAGATACTAAGTTCATAAGACGAACCTCCTATAGTTTTTTCTATAGTTAGCTACGCCACACTTCTTCTAATTGGCTTTTCCTTCTTCTCTTAATTTTTGAGAAAATTCAGAAATCTTACGCAGTCTGTGGTTTACCCCTGATTTTGAGATAGGCCCAGAAGGTAACATTTCGCCTAACTCTTTCAAACTAATTTCTGGATTCTCCAAACGGATTTTTGCAATATCCGATAATTTATCCGGCAAGGCATCGAGCCCTACCGTATCTTCGATATATTGAATCTCTTCGATTTGACGAGTGGCTGCGTTCACCACTTTATTAATATTGGCATTCTCGCAGTTCACTAAACGATTCGCCGTATTTCTCATATCGCGAATAATTCGGATATCTTCAAAATGCAACATCGCCTTGGAAGCATGAATCACGGCAAGGAAGTCTGCGATTTTCTCGGCTTCTTTCAAGTACGTGATATACCCCTTACGACGCTCAATCGTTCTGGCATTCAACCCAAACGCATTCATCATCTGACAAATATCGTCGTTATGCTCTTCGTAAATCGAATAAATCTCTAAGTGATAACGGCTTGTTTTCGGGTCATTAATCGAACCGCCCGCCAGAAACGCCCCACGAAGGTAGGCACGCATCTTCTCTTCGTCTTCACGAACATTTTCTGGAACGCGCATATTAAATAAGCCGCTCGACTTGATATTCAAGTCTTCCAGAATCTCTTCTGTTCCGTGTTTTAAACGTACGATATACACATTGTTCTTCTTCAGTTTCATCTTACGGCGAACTAAGAGTTCACTTTCCACTTGATAATACTTCTTCAAGAGCACATAAATCCGTCTGGCAATCGTCGCGTTTTCCGTTTGGATATTTAAAATCAATTGACGATTCAAAATCCCAACCGCCCCATTCATTCGAATGAGCGCCGCAAGTTCATATTTTGAATAATCATATTGCACTTCTAGTTGCGTTAGTTCTTGTTTTGTTTCTGCAGCAAATGATAATAAGGACACAGGCCTCCTCCTTTCTCTTCTAGTCATGTTGAAGGAGCCAAGAGGAAGTCTTGGCTCCTATTTCATTCGTTATTATTCAATTCGTGCACTTTGTAGGAGTCGGAATAATTCGTCGATGACTTTTTCACCATCATGGTATACGCCTTTTTCGCGTAATTTAATAAAGTCTGACGACACTACTCGGCATCCCTCGTCGCGCAATCCTTGGAAGTCGTACTTCACTTGGTAAAGATACTCTTCGTTCTTTTGTTGGTTTAAGTACTCTTCTGGCACTGCCTCTGTATTCACGAGAACAGTGTCGATGAATTGAGTCCCTAAATGGTCATGCAACACACGTACATGATCTGCATCGGTAAAGTGTTCCGTTTCACCACGTTGCGTCATAATGTTACAGATGTACACCACTTCCGCTTTCGTTTCGCAAACGGCTTGACCGATATCGCTAATCATTAAGTTTGGCAAGATACTAGTATAAAGACTACCAGGTCCTAGTACAACCATATCGGCTTCCATAATCGCATTGATGACTTCACGTGCCGCCATTGGAGTTCGGCTTTCATCGGGTTTACGATTTTCATCGTAACAATGCACAGAAACACGCTTAATCTTCTTGCGATATTTAACAAGTTCCGCTTCCCCGTCCACAATCGTTCCATCTTGGAATTCAGCACGGAGTAATAATGGCTCTTCAGCGGCAGGATACACATGTCCTTCCACCGCCATCATACGGCTTAGGAGACGAATCGCATCGAAAATATTTCCACGCATCTCTGTTAAGGCCGCAATGATTAAGTTTCCAATCGCATGTCCAGCGAAGAATTGGTCGTCGGAATTAAAACGATATTGGAAGATTTCTTTTTGTAAAGCGTTCATCGGAGAAAGAGCAATCATACAGTTTCGAATATCTCCTGGTGGCACAACGTTCATATAATCTCGAATGATTCCTGAACTTCCACCATCATCGGCAACCGTTACAATCGCAGTCACATCCGCATCTCTCTTACGAAGATTTCTCAAGAGAACTGGGAGCCCTGTTCCTCCACCAATAACGGTGATTTTCGGGCCTTTCTTCCTCGGAGGGTTCGGTGTTACCTCGAACATCATGAGCGTCCATTCCCTTCTTTACGACGGTCTTTGTCACGATGAGAGATTTTCACGTTATAAGAGTCTGATAATAATTCGCGTCCGATACGTTCCGCAAAAGCTACAGAACGGTGTTGCCCACCAGTACATCCGATGGCAATCGTCACGCTAGATTTTCCTTCTTTTTTGTAGCCTGGAATTGAGAAGTCGAGTAAGTCCATCAATTTATGATAGAACGTCTTCGCTTCTGGTTGGCTCATGACATAATCATACACAGGTTCATCTAGACCAGTTAGTGGACGTAACTCAGCAATATAGTGTGGATTTGGTAAGAAACGTACATCCATCACGACATCCGCATCGATTGGAAGTCCGTATTTAAATCCAAATGACATCACTTGGATTGTGAAAATTCCTTCGCTGCCTGTAGAGAATGCTTGCATGATTTCTTCACGTAATTTACGAGGTGAAAGATTTGTTGTATCAATCACTTTTTGCGCACGTGTCTTAATATCTTGCAATAAACGACGTTCCGCAATAATCCCATCGTAAATACGACCATCACTTGCTAGAGGGTGCGTTCTTCTTGTTTCTTTGTAACGAGAAACAAGCGCATCATCGCTCGCTTCTAAGAATAAAATTTTTGTTGTAATAAATGATGTGTTATCAAGTCCTGCAATAGCGGACATGATTTCATCAAAGAATGCGCGTGAACGTAAGTCGATTACAAGCGCAATTTTTGTAATTTTTCCTGATTCTTTTACTAATTCCCAAAATTTTGGTAGAAGACTTGGTGGCATATTATCGACACAGAAATATCCCATGTCTTCGAAACTTTGCATTGCAACAGTTTTCCCTGCCCCACTCATACCTGTAATGACGACTAATTCTAGTTGATCTACTGCCATTGTCATTCTCCTATCTCAAACGATATTGTTATCTTTACAATTATAACACATCCGGGCGTGTCATTGTTAACTTTTTAGCGAAAACACCCCTTTTTATCGCAAAAAAAAACGAGGGTTCCCCCTCGCTTTCATTAATCTTTCACTTGCATCACTTCAGACGGAATTTGAATACGAACCGTGGTCCCTTCTCCAACAGTCGAGTCTACACTGAGTTTAACGCCTAATCGTTTAGCAATCTCTGCAGATAAATAGAGCCCTAGTCCTGTCGATTGGTGGTTCACACGACCGTTATAACCGCTAAATCCACGTTCAAAAATCCGTTTAATATCGTAAGGGGCAATCCCGATTCCCGTATCTTCAATCGTTAACGTATCTTCTTCAAAAAGAATACGAATCGTTCCCTCTTCAGGTGTATACTTCACCGCATTCGATAATACTTGCTCTGTGATAACGCCTAACCACTTCGAGTCGGTCACCACTTTTTTCCCTGTAGGATTATAGTCCAAATGCAATTTCTTCGAAATAAAGAAGGTCGCATATTTCTTCAATAGTGGACGAATCACTTCATCGATAGAGATGGTTGAAATCGATAAGTCCTGATGGAAACTTTCCATTCGAACGTAATGCAGTGCCAGTTCTGTATAGGTCGTAATCCGAACGAGTTCTTGACTCAATAAAGATTTCTCTGACGTTTGCGGCAACTCACGAATCAACAATTGACTCGCAGCGATACTCGTTTTAATTTGGTGCGCCCATAAAGTATAGTAGTCCACATCTTCCTTGCGAAGTTGCTTCATCTTCGTACTTAACCCTCGCATATCCGACTTTTCTTGTTGAATCGCTTCATATAAATGACTCACAACGGGCGAAAACCCATCGTCTAGCGTCGTCACTTCCTGCTGCAAACTTCGAACGACTTCTTTATACTTTCTCCAATCGTGCCATAAAAGTGCACCCGCGACTACCAAAAGGAAAAAGGCTAGTAAAAATAAATAATAGCCGACTTCTGAATTTAGCCAATTAAAGACGAAGAAGAACCCAATCGAAAACACTTCGATGAAGGCCAGCGCTCCAAGTAAGAAAGCATGCGATTTGAACCAAGCCATACTAAATTCCACTTTTGTCTTCATTCAATCACTTCCGCCAATCCATACCCGACGCCTTTTTTCGTCGTGATTAATTTTTCTAACCCGATTTCTCCAAGACGCTTCCGCAAACGAGCAACCGTCACAGACAAGGTATTATCATCGACAAACACATCGCTATTCCACAATGCATTCATTAAATCTTCTCTTGGCGCAATATCGCCTTGTTTTTCAAATAGTACACGTAAAATGATAAATTCATTCTTCGATAACTCAATAACATTACCTTCATACGTAACTTTTCCGCTTCCCAGTTGCAAGGCAATCCCCTTATATTCCAGCCAGTCTTTCTGCTGAACGAACTCATAACTACGACGCATCATCCCTTGGATTTTTGCGACCAATACACTCGGCTCAAACGGTTTTGTCATATAATCATCTGCGCCCATATTGATCGACATCACAATATCCATCGCTTGATCCCTGGACGACAAGAACATAATCGGAACCTGAGACACCTTACGAATCTCTTGGCACCAATAATAGCCATTATAAAACGGCAATGTAATGTCCATAATCACCAACTGCGGATTAACTGCTAAAAATTGAGTGTATACTTGCGAGAAGTCTTCCACCGCAACCACTTCATAATTCCATTTTTCCAATTCTTGTACAATTGCATCACGAATGACTTTTTCATCTTCGACAATCAATATTGTTTGCATACACTCACCTCGTTTTCATTGTAACATCTTTCCAATTTACAGAAAACCATCTATTTCCTAATTTCTCGTATCATTTCCCATAAAGTCGTTATATTATCTTGCTGTGCTCCAATTTCATATACAAATCCTTTGGACTCATCGTGCCCAAAGATAGAGAAATCTATCGGTTGCGATTCATCAATCCCCAAAATTCGATTAACCACCGGAAGCTGAATACTATATTCTAGATAAAACGAGTTGTCTCCTGTAGGGCTTTCTTCTCTATTCGTATACTGTTTCGAATGCAATTTTGCCTTTGCTAAAATATCTTTATTCAATTGCAATCCCTGGAATAAGAACTTTCCTTGTGGCCAGAGTTTTTTCGCTTCTTCTTCATTTTCAAAAACAAACTTCCCATCCACATATTGAATCGTCTGACTTTTTTCCTCTTTCTTTGTTTTAGAATTGAGCTGCTTAATCGTTCCAACTAATGGCTTCCCTTTTTCCCTAGCCTCAAGATAAACAAATACCGTCGAGTCACCGACTACACGCATCTGACTTACGGTAAATCCATTTGGAAACTGCTCAAATAAATCTTCAATATTTTCTGTTGAATAAACCCTACTCAACTTTTTCCCAGCCAACTCTTCAAGATACCCACGACTCGTGTGATCCACACAACCTACTAATAGCGTCACGCATAACATCAATAGCCCAATCCACGACCATTTCTTTAACTTCACACACAAAACCTCACTTTGCAATTCAGTGCCTTCATCATACCATATCCCGCCTCCACCATAACATTCCCTAACAAAATCCTAAACTTTACAACAAAAAAAGAATTAAGCAAGTTGCTTAATTCCCTTCTTACTCTTCAATTCGTTCAGCAAATGTAAAATCGCTATTCACATCGAAACAACAAAAAGATTAACGAAAAAAATAGCGCAATATAAAACAGCTTCTTTCCTTTCATAAGCTAATCCTTTCTAACTGCTAAACATTTCCAAAGTTAAAATACTAACTGAAATTATCAATGTAAAATATTTTCTGAAAATATTTCATCACTACCTATCTCAACTGAAATCCAGTAGTAATTAAGTCTATTCACATTGTTAACGTGGAGTCCCAATGTGACTTGTTGCTGGTTATCCAATTTAAGAAATTGGTTTATTTGTTCATTTGTAACGATATATTCTAAGTCAAAACCACCACTATGACTGTCGTAGTCAGTATCCTTTATTTTAAATTCCGAAAGAATCTCTTTATTCAATTTCATTTCCTGGAATAAAAACTTTTCCTGCGGCCAAAGTCTTCTCGCCTCTTCTTCATTATCGTACGAAAACTTACCTTGAAAATACGTAAACGTGATTACCTTTTCCGCATCTAAGCTATCTTTATTAAAAACTTTTATCGCTCCTTCTAGAGGTTTCCCCTTCGCAACCCCATCTAACATTATTAAAATGGTCTTATCTCCTGACCGATAAAATTGATTAATCGTAAAGCCATACGGATACTGCTCAAATAAGTCTTCTATGTTTTTCGTTGGATAAACTTGACTGATTTTAGGCCCAATTCGTTTTTCCAAATATCCTCTACTACTTCTTGCTTCACAGCGAAACAACATAAAGAATAACGCAAAAAACAGTGCAATAAAAATTACATTTTTCTTTTTCATACTAGAAACCTCTCAACGTGTCCTTTTTTTAATCATATCATACTTTGAACAAGACTCAATACACTATTTATCACTCAAACTAAGAATCTCCAATCACTCTAAGCTCTTTCCCCCTTTCGAATGAAGGAATACTTGCACTCACTTCATCGAAGCAACACAACAGTCTAAGAGGCAAATAAAAAAGCTACGCGTTTTCGGATAACATAGTAGCCATTATAGCAATCAGTAATCGATGCGAATTACGGATGGTTGGAAATTCATTTCCTACCATCCGTTTGAGGCTCGATAGGATTGAGACCTTGGCTCAATCCGGTACAGCTATAAAGGCTAACGCTTCTCATTTCGAATGAAGGAATATTTGTTCTAACCTTATTGAAGCAATACAACAACTTAAGCGCTGATAACACGAAAAACTCCTCAGAGGTTATAGAAAGCATTATAGGGAATCATAGCCAATGTGAATTACAGTCTCTAGAAATTCATTTCGTAGAGACTGTTTGAAGCTTGGTAGGTTTGAGACCTAAGACTCAAACCGGTATCCTATAATGCTTTTCTATAACAAACTCTGAGGAGTTTGAAGTGTCTATATATTATTTCACCACAGTCTTAAAGTTGTTGTTGACTGTTGCTTCGATGACTGGATGTTTGCGCAAGTATTCCGCAATGAGCTCCGTCATATCAATCTGCACCTCACGCACAATCTTCTCTGGCTTAAACATACTATAGTTTCCGCCACCAACTGCACGATATTGGTTTGTCACTACTTCTAATTCATCCGTATCTTGAACAGGTTTGCCATGATACTCTAAGCGAGTCACACGGTCGCCAAATGGTCTAGTGAAGTCTAATGTGTACTCGATTCCTTCATACATATCGTAGTTGTAGAATTGAGGTTTTGGTTCCACATATTTAGGATTGAAGACCGCTTCTCCGTTTTCGACGATGAAATAAGTCGCCACACGCTCAAGAGCCGCTTTCAAGTCCGCACCGCTCACTTTTAGAACGGCTAGCGTATTTGGATAAATGTAGTTTGTAATCACGTCACGCATACGGATTTCTGAGTTAAATCCACGTCCGTCATTGTTGAATAACGCAGTTCCTGAGATGTCTGCACCACTGGCTTCCATTTGAACCTTATTGATAAATTCAATATATGGATGCTCGCTTAAACGGGCTGCATGTGGATCTTTAATTGTCATATCTCCAACAACTTTTCCAACTGGAGTATCTAACCAATCTTCCACTTCTGCTTGCAAGTCGCTAAACATTTCTAATACAGCTGGGTCGGCAGGAACATCTTCTGTTGGGTGAAGTTTTGCTTCGCTTGAAACAACAGTATACTTACCGTCTACTTTTTCCACTTCTAAGCTGATTTCACCCACATACGCGCCGCGGTATCCTGGTTGAATCACTGGCACGCCATTCACTTTTTGTGCAATCACACGGTGTTGGTGTCCTGTCACTAACGCATCGATTCCTTCTACTTGCGTCACAATCGCGTACCCTTCGTTTTCTCCTGTTAAGAGTTCCGTTGGGTCCCCACATGAAAGGTCGCACTCGAATCCTCCGTGGTAAGTTACAACGACAACATCCGCCACTTTACGCATTTCTGGAACGTATTTCTTCGCTGTTTCCAACGCGCTCACGAATACTAAATCTTTGACCGTTGCAGGTTGTTCCCAGTTTGGAATATAAGGTGTTGTAATCCCTAAAACTGCGATTTTCACACCGTCTTTCTCGAACACTTTGTAAGGTTCGCCAAACGCTGGCTTGCCGTCTTTTGTTAAAATATTTGAGCAAAGAATTGGGTGGTTATAAGACGCAATCGCTTCTCTTAAGTAATCTAACCCATAGTTAAACTCGTGGTTTCCTAAAATTCCTAAGTCATAGTTTAAGTAGTTCAATACTTTTGTTAAATCAGAGGCTACTTTTGAATCTTGTTTGCGAATATAGTAGCTTAATGGTGATCCTTGAATGAAGTCCCCGTTTTCGATTTGAATCACAGGACCATTCGCTTCTTCTTTTAAGCGACGAATCACAGTTGCAGCCTTCGCCGTACTGAATCCTAAGTCCATGTTTCTTTCTGTATAGTTTGTCGGTAACACGTACCCATGCATATCACTTGTTTCAATAATTTTAATTTCCATAATGCGCCTCACCTTCTACAAATTCACACACTATTGTACCATAAAAAAGCCCTATCACAAAGGTTTCTCTGTCTGCAGTATTTCTGCGATTTTATCAAATGTCTTCCCATTTCGAATCGTAATCGTCTTATAAAATGGTTGCTTCAAAATCTTCTTATGGTAAGTCGTTTTTTGATACTCTGCCTCATCGATTTTCGCCCAGAAGACAGCACCTTTCCCGATATAGACTCTCTCATTATAAAACTCAGAATCTTCTACAAATCGGATAACCTCACTCACATCTGTTCCCCGTGAGAAAAACAAAATATCTTTTCTAGCAAAGTCATCCTTCCACCATTCCGGAAGCACCGCCATTTCTTCTAAGTATTCCTCTTTTGAAAGCAGCACAAACGGAATTGAAAACTCATAATTCTCTTCTAATACCTTTTCAACTTTCAGAACGATTTTTTCCACACTCTCATCGCTAGCAAAAAATAAATTCCCGCTATTAATGTACGAATCCACATCGCTGAACCCTTCACGTCTGAGCAATTCCTTCAATTCGCTCATCACGACTTTATTTTTTCCACCAACATTGATGCCTCTTAATAAAAGCACATACCGCATCCGACTCACCTCTCTTGTCGCCCCATTATAGCACACTCTCCATGAAACGCGTTCACCCTATCCCCGCACCGGTCCTTCGTGAATGAGGAACACAATCTCAAGAACGCCATCAAAATTCCCTCAGCTTTGTTGTGTGGAATTGACTTCAGGAGGCTTTTAGGTGTATCCCTAAAATGTCAATTGCGACAGAAACAGCGGTTTTGTTGAAAGATTAGTGAGAACATCCATTGAATGCGAATTAGAGACACTTACGAATCCATTCGTTAGTGTCTCTTTGAGGCTTCAAAGACGAGAGACTCAAGGCTCGAGTCGGTGGCTCACTAATCCTCTTTCAACAATAAAAACCGCTTGTTTCTATAGCAATCAACCACCACACCACATACACCTAAAAGCCTCCCCCGAAGGGGCCTTCCAGCACCTACACACATTCCAACACCGACACACATCTTCCGCATCCCACACAAAAAGCCTGAGGAAAATTCCCCAGGCTTTCGTTGTGATTGTGTTGTGAATGAACTTATATGTGATTATTGATTCCACGCAGCATCAAATTGTGCTTTAGAATCTGTAACTAATTGATCTACATTTCCATTTTCAGTCTTGAAGATTTTTTCTAAAATCGTACGAACTTCTGAGTATGCAGGATCAGAGTTTTCAACTACAGGAATTGAGAATAAATTCTTAGTAGCATCTGCTAAGATTTTAGGAACTTTAGAACCTGAATTCTTGTATGCATCTTGTTCTAACACTGAAGCAATTGTTGGCATGTAACCAGTTTGTTGTGCCCAGTATAATTGAGATTCAGCTGAAGATAAGAATTTCAAGTATAAGAATGCTGCTGTACGTTGTTCTTCAGTTGTAGAACCTTCGAACATGTAAATATCAGTACCTTGTTGTAGGTCGTATTTTTCAGGACGAACAGCTACTCCGTATTCGAAACCAGCTTCTTTAGCACCTTTAGCTACGAATGATTCACCAGCTGTTGAACCAACATACATAGCTACTTTTTTGTTTTGGAATGGTGCTGATAAGTATTTATCTGAACCAGCAGTACGGAAGTATCCATCACGGATTCCGTCTGCATAGTATTTAACAACTTCTTTTGAAGCGTCACTTGCGAAGTCTAATTCTTTAGTGAAGTCAATGCCTTTGTTCTTCATACCAATTGCATAGTAGTTGTTTAATGAGTCGAAACCAGCACCAACAACTTCGTGGTTAGATTTTTCGTAAATTGTTTTAGCTGCTTCTTTTAATTCATCTAAAGTAGTTGGAACTTTAACACCGTATTGTTTCAATAAATCTGCATTGTAGAATAATACTTCTGTAGATTTGTTGAATGGAATACCGTATTGTACTCCTTTGATTTTAGCACCTTCCATTAATTCTGGACGGATTTCTTCACCTTTCTTGAATCCGATTGTTTCGTTTTCAATATATGGTTTGAAGTCTACCAATGCATCTTGCTCAGCAGCATTGTATAACCAGTTTGGATATGCTTGAGTGATTGTTGGTAAGTCTTTTGGTGAAGTTAAAGTTGCGTTAATTTTTGCTTGTAAATCTTTGTATTGAGATTGGTTTTGTAACTCTACTTTGATATTTGGGTTAGCTTTCATGAAGTCTTCTGTTAATTTTTGAAGAGCTTTTTCCTGCTGACCGTTCATAGCATGCCAGAAAGTGATTGTAGTTTCTGATTTAACCTCTGTTACGATGTCTTTTTTAGTTTCAGCTTGTTGTGAAGAGCCGTTGTTTGATGAGTTAGCTCCACACGCTGTTAACGCCACAACTGATGCTGTTGCTAGTGTCGCTTTTACTAAAGATTTGAATTTCATTTTTCTTCTCCTTTTGTTATATAGTTTTTACAACACAATTTTTTCGCCGCGGTACGGCAATATTCTGTCACCATACGGATTCACCAGAAGTTCTGGTTTTAACGTATGAATTGGAACCAAACATTTAGGCTCAATCATCGCAATAATGCGGTCTAAGTCGTCCGGTTTTGCGTGACCTGAGCAAGATAGGCGTACAAACTCAATGTGTTTTTCCGCCAATAAATCTAGAAACGGTTGATAGTTCGGATCAAAGTCCCCCAAAGGCTGCGCATCGCTGTGGATGTATAAGCTTCCCTCTTGCAAACGTTCGAAATGGTCGACTGCTTGCCATAGGTACTTCGAAGTATCCTCTAACAACGTTTGATATGAAATTTCTAAAGTAGGATCAAGTTCGTCGAGTTTTGGAGCCCCGTCTCTATAGTAGTAATGAGCATCCTTTTGGAATACTTCTTTAAGAAGTGCGGCCATCGTTGCTTCAAGAACAACGGTACGGCTTGTTCCTTCGACGATTTTTTCAAAACGACGCACATTCGCTGGATAGCCATTAAATGTGATTTGTCGATTTGGATTTTCTTGTTCGAGGCGAGCGATATGACGAATCACATCTTCCTCGTTTTCAGGTTTAATTTCGTCTTCAACCTCTTTACGGTCCCCGAAGCTAATCGATACACCTTCCATCATTAAGATGTCCGTATGTTTTGCCTTCTTACAAAACTCAATTGTATCTTCAGCGTTATGCCCGTGAAGTCGTAAGTCCCCTGTATACGTAATATGATGTCCAGGTGTTTTAATGATTAAAGCAGCAGCCCCATACGCATCATGGTCGACACGCACGATTTCTACTTCGATTTCTCCAACTTTAATCACGTCGCCTGCATCTAACCCAATCATCTCTCTTGTAAATGTATCGTCTTCAAACGGCGATGGTAGTAAGAATACACCATTGCGGTTGAGCGAATTTACAATCATTTTTGTTTCCTTCAATGTATATAAAGGAATACTTGGGTCTAAATAATTCAACATTCTTGTATGATCCAAATGCGCATGTGAGATAAAGACCGCCGTATTGGCATAGTCTTTATCTTCATCCCCTTCGTATTTGTAAGGGATACGTGCATCGTACATATTTTTTAAATGTGGAATCACTTTATGATCTGTGAGTGTTTGCACCGATTCATCGGGCAATTCTAATTCTGGTAAAAACTCAGTCCCGAAGTCGAAAAAGATATGACTATCTTTATAGGCTACTTCGATGACCGTTCCACCAATCGTTAAAATACCGCTATGAAAGGTAATCGATGTTTTATCCTTTGATACCATTCTTCGCAACCCCTCTAATAATTTCTTTTCTGAATACAAAGTAAATTAACAGAATTGGGATAACCGTTAGAGTTGCTGCGGCCATTTGTAAGTGAACATCACTTCCGGATTCTGTCGTGAAGGCAGAAAGTCCGTTGTTTAATAGACGGAATTCTTTCGTGTTTGTAACCAATAATGGCCATAGGAATGAATTCCAGCTTTGGATGAATGTTAAAATCCCTACTGTTACCAATGCTGGTTTACACATTGGCACTAAAATACGGCGGATGTATTCTAAATCACTCGCACCATCAATTTTAGCGGCTTTGTAGAATGTACTTGGGATTCCTTTTAAGTATCCGTTCAAGTAGTAAATATAGAAGATACTTGTTAAGAACGGAATGATTAACGCTAGATAAGTGTTTAATAACCCTAATTGAGCGATTGTTTGGTAGTTTGTAAAGATGATTGATTCGTAAGGAACCATTAATAGAGAAACTAAAATCATCATTACGATGTTTTTCCCTTTGAACTGTAAGCTTGTTACGGCAAAGGCTGCTAGTAATGAAGTAATTACTGTTGCCACTGTTGTAAATAGAGACACGAATAATGTGTTTCCGAAGTAACGTAGGAATGGCGCACGGCTAAATACTTCTAAGTAGTTACTAAATTTGAATTCGCTTGGGATGAATGACGGTGGAATACTTGTCGCTTCTGCGTATGTCATTAACCCGGTCAACACCATGTAAATGAATGGGAATACTGTAATCAACGCTAAGAAAATTAAAAGCGTGATTGAAAATACGTTAAAAACTTTTTTCATCTTCTTATCCCTCCGCCTTTCTCAAGAATTTGTTTTGGAGGAATGTTGCAAAAAGAATGATTGCAAACAAGATTACAGTTGCTGCCATGGCAACCCCTGGTCTTCCTGCCACATGGAACTTGTCGTAAATATAGTACACAGCTGTTGTTGCTGAGTTTGCTGGACCAGCAGTTCCGCCAAATAATGCATACACTTGTGTATACACTTTGAATGCCCCGATTAAGTTAACCGTTGAAAGGAAGGCAATTGTTGGAACTAATTGCGGGAATGTAATACGCCAGAAGATTTCTCGGTCTGTCGCACCAAACATTTTCGCAATTTTGAAATGCTCAGGATCAATATTACGTAATCCTGCTAAGAGGATGATGATATTGAACGCTAAACTTGTCCAAACCCCGAAGATAATCAGTGTTGGCATACTCATGTTTACGTTATCCAACCAGTTCACGGCTGGAATCCCAATCAAGCCAAGGAAGAAGTTGATAATTCCGTAGTCCCCATTGAAGAAGTAACGGAACACAATCCCGATAGCGATTGTACTTGTAACGTAAGGCATGAAGAAGATTGTTTCGAAGAAGCTTTTACGTTTAATCTTCTCGAAAATAATCCATGCAATGATGACTGAGATTAATAACGCTACTGGCACTACTGCGAATGCATACAGTGCTGTGTTGAGTAACGCTTTATGGAATACAGGGTCCGCAATTACTTTTTGGTAGTTGTCTAAACCAGTGTATTGTAATTTTAATAGTGACCCTTTTTGGAAACTCATCCAGAACGAACGAAGTAATGGATAAATGTTAAAGAGAAGAATCACTCCTAAAGATGGGAGAAGGAATAACCAAGCTTTAGGTTGGTTCTCTGGATTATATTTTCTCATTAGTAAACACGCGCTCCATCTTTATCGAATAAGAAGATTTTGTGTTTAAGTAATGTGAATGAAAGTGTGTCTCCTTCTTCAATCTTATGTTCCACACTTACAATTGATTTCAAGAATTGTTCGCCTAATGGGAAGTGAAGAATACGTTCACGTCCGATTAGCTCTACGCCGCTAATAGTTGTAGAGAAGTGCCCTTGTTCACCTTCAGAAGAAGGAACTACGTCTTCAGGACGCATTCCTAAGTAATAGTGACCATCTGCTAATTCTTGGCGTTTGCGGTCTTGTGATAATTCAGAAGTTGGAATGTTAAATGAAGGGTGAGTAATCACGCCGTCTTTAATTTCTACTTCTGTAATGTTGATAATTGGGTTACCGATGAATTTCGCAACGAATAAGTTACTTGGTTCTAGGTATAAGTTTTGTGGGTCATCATGTTGTTGAATGTACCCTTCGTTTAAAAGAATGATTTTATCTGAGATAGATAAAGCTTCTTCTTGGTCGTGCGTTACGAAGATTGTTGTGATTCCTACCTCTTTTACAAGACGACGGATTTCTTCACGGATTTTCAAACGTAAACGAGCATCCAAGTTACTTAATGGCTCATCTAGTAAGAGCACTTCAGGTTTTTGAACAAGCGCACGAGTGATAGCCACACGTTGTTGTTGCCCCCCTGATAAAGTACCAGGTTTTTTACCTGCTAACTCTTCAATATTTGTTAATTGCATATATTCTTCTGCAATTTTTTGAGCTTCTTCTTTAGAAATTTTGTTTTTACCAACTGTTAGTGGGAACATGATGTTCTCTAACACTGTCATATGTGGATATAACGCATAGTTTTGGAATACGAATCCGATATTACGGTCTTTAGGTTCAGTTGTAACAACTGATTGTCCTTTAAATTGGATATCTCCTCCTGTTGGTGTTAATAATCCCGCGATTAAGTTTAAAATTGTTGATTTCCCGCAACCACTAGGTCCTAGTAAACATACTAAGTCTCCTTGTTCAATTGAGAAATTTACTGACTTTAATGCTTCAAAGCCGTTATCGAATACTTTGTTTAAGTCAATAACATCGATCATGACGAATCCTCCAGTTTTTCTTTTACTTCAATACATTCTATTCTACCATGTTTTTTAGAAACTGAAAACTGAAAAAGTAAAATTTATGAAAGCTTTTTATTGTGGACAGTTATCCCGTTTTTGAGCACAAAAAAAGGACGAGAAAACCTCGCCCTTTTTACGAATTTTCGAACTTATACAAACCTTTTTAAAGTAGGGTTTCCTACTAAAACACTTCATGGTTTGTGAACAAAATCTATTAA
>JABZYV010000050.1:0-9908 GCA_015264955.1 Streptococcus sp.
GGTTTGCAACTGAAAAGATGTAGAATTCTAAAAAAAATAATACAGTTCACAGAATCTGCAAACTGTATCTTTTTTAGACCTTTATTTTAGTAAAGCTTCGAGCTTATTTTGATTGATTTTTGGATAGCGATTCATAATTTGATGAATTGTCTCAAGTATTTTTGTTTGATACCCTACCAAATCATTTTCAATTTGAAGAACGAGTAACGGTTCATGTAAGCTCATGCGTAGTAACAACCATCCATCTCCGTACTCACCTTTAAAATCGATACGAACTCCCTCTTCATTTTCCGGGTTCACAACCCAGTCTTGTGGGAGCCATTGTGGGAATTCTTTAATGACTTCATTGCCATAGGCTTTGAAATCTTCTGTTTCAATCTTAAAGCGAACTTCAACAACTTCTTTTGGTTGTACTAATTGTTTGATTAAATAATCCAATGTTTCTCCGCGTTCAAGCAATCTTGGAAGAAGCATTAAAATCTTCGCCACTACATACGCGCCATCATCTAGGAAGTAATTTTCCTTAAAGGCTGCATGTCCACTAGTCTCAATCGCTAATTGACAATCCGTACCAGCTTTATTTAACTCGATAGCTTTATTGATAACATTACGGTACCCAGAAATATAACGATATTGATGGCCGCCTAGTTCTGTAATAAATCTCTTCAAGTGTTCAGTTGTAGGTGAGTTCGTCACGATTGTAGTTCCAGGGTGTTCACTAATGGCAATTACACTAAGCACTGCAATCAGATTATTTCTATTAAGCAACTCTCCATCTCCTGTAACGACTGCAGCTCTATCCACATCGGTGTCAAAAATCACACCATAATCCGCACCGACCGCAAGCACCTGATTCTTAATACTTTCCATCGCTTCTTTATTATCTGGGTTTGGAATATGATTTGGGAATGTTCCATCAGGATCTAGGAACTGTGAACCTTTTGTGTTAGCACCTAATACTTCTAGCACCTTTTCCGCAAAGAAACCACCAGCACCATTTCCAGCGTCTACAATAATATGAAGACCTTCGAGCGGTTTTTCTTTCTCGCTACCGCTCCCTTTACGAATCAACTCTACCAAGTGACGGCTGTATCGTTCAAAAATACTTTTTACTTCTATAGTAGAAACAGGTTCTTGTGGGAGTTCTTCTTTCTCGTCTACTAAAGCAATGATGTCACGAATATCACTCGATTCTAACCCACCTTCACGCGTGAAGAATTTCAGACCATTATAGTAGAAAGGTAAATGACTGGCTGTGAACATCACGGTTGCGTCGCAGTTAAACTCTTCAAACTGCGTTGCCATAAACATACTTGGAGTTGTCGCCATTTCAAAATCAATTACGCGAACGCCAAAAGCCAATAACACCTGAATGAATTCTTTTGTTAAGTCCGGGCCACTAATGCGGCTATCACGACCAATCCCAACAACTAATTCCGTCACCGTTTTAGATGGATAACGTTTCTGTAGCCATTTCACAAAAGCACTCGCAATTAAACGACTCTCTTCTACCGTTAGCGTCGCATCAAATTCTTCTGTCGCTATAGCAATGCCTCGAATATCTGAACTTAATTGTAACTCATTGATTTTTGACATGGGAATCCCTCCTTAGTTCTAGCTCTATTCTACCAAAAGCTTCTGTACAATCATAGAAGATTTTTTAATTTTTCCGCAAAACAAAAAAGCAAGCAGCCTTAGCTACTTGCTCTTTCAACTCAGCTATCATGAGTTATGATTTACGATAGGTTAATTGAATATATCTTTCATACCATAAATCGACATATTCAGGCGAGAACGGCCCTTTTTTGTTATTGATCCAATCCACAAGAATCTCAACGTTTGCTTTTAAGATTTGATCAATCTCTTTTGAATAGTGCATTTGACGGCGATGCAATTCATATTCATCGACATCTAGCAATCTCTTTTCGCCATCCGGGAAAATCTTAATATCTAAATCGTAATCAATATACTTCAACGCTTCTGCATCTAATACATAAGGTGAAGCCAAATTACAATAGTAAGAAATTCCTTTTTGACGAATCATCGTTACGATATTGAACCAATAATGTTTATGGTAATACAATAACGCTGGCTCTCTCGTCAACCATCTTCTACCGTCGGACTCAGTCACAAGAGTATGATCATTGCAAGCGATAATTGCTTGATCGCTTGTCTTCAAAATCATGCTATCGCGCCAAGTGCGATGAAGACTACCATCATGTTTATAACTCTTGACAGTGATGAATTCTCCTTCTCTGGGATTCTGCACCACTATATCCAACTTTCTATATCTATTTAAGAGTAAACTCTTAGTTATTTCAAATCACTAGTAGTATAGCATATTTCTACCATTCTGTGAACAAAAATCAGATTTACGGCGCCTATTCTTATAAAAGCTCTTGAGAAGCGAGTAACTCACACATCTTTCCTTGCACTCTAGACTGTGGCAGTTGTTCCATTTCTTCTTTTGTGACCCATTGGAGCGTACGCGTTGCATGTTGTTCTAACGCTCCTGAAGCCGTTGCACATTGCAATTCAATATCCCAACGTTGATGACTGAAAATATGTTTCACCGCTTTCGGTAAAATACGAGTCGGTTGAAGCTTCATTTTATATAAACTCTCGAATTGAACTTCCAACGGGATGTTCTGGTTAATTTCGTAAGTCGAATTTTCTTCGGCAACTCCTTCAAATAAATCAATCGATTCTCCCACTGTACTGAAATCACGAATTAATGGGAAATGCCAAAATCCACTAAGCAGATCTGCTTGCGTATTCTTCTCTACTAGGAAACGCCCCTTGTCATCTTGAATAATAAACGCACGCCATTTCATCGGCGTTGGTTTCTTCTTCGGCTTCTTAATCGGATAAATATGCATTGTTCCATTTTGATATGCCGCACTAAACTCTTTCACAGGACTCTCTTCAGGACGTGGATTTAAAGGAGATTCGATATCTGAACCTAAATCCATCAGAGCCTGATTAAAATCTCCTGGACGTTCGGGATCAATTAAAATCTCTGCAATTTCTTGAAACGCCCAACGATTACTTGGGTTCCCAATGTCTAAATTCACTTCAAACAATCGACTGATCACACGCATTAAGTTGCCATCCACTGCAGGCTCTGGCAATCCAAAAGCGATACTCGCGATTGCTCCTGCAGTATAAGGTCCGATTCCTTTTAACGAAAGAATCCCTTCATAGGTATTGGGAAATACACCACCGAACTCTTCCATCACTTGAACCGCTGCTTTTTGCATATTGCGAACACGAGAATAATAGCCTAGCCCTTCCCAACATTTCAACAATACGTCTTCAGGCGCTTCTGCTAAATCTTTTACTGTTGGGAATGTCGCTAAGAAACGCTCGTAATATGGAATAACTGTATCCACTCTGGTTTGTTGGAGCATAATCTCGCTCACCCAAATAGCGTACGGATCACTCGTTCTTCTCCAAGGCAAGTCTCGTTTTTCTTTATCGTACCAATCAAGCAATGCTTTTCTGAAACGCTTGATTTTCTCCTCGTCCCACATTTTTACGCCAATATCGGCTAAATCCATTCTTCTATCTCCATTTCAAACTGCGCAATGGCCTGTTCAATCACACTAGAAGTAAATCCTTTTTGATACAACTTCCCTTTGATTTGATACCAGAGCGCTGATTCATTCTCTTCATATTTTTTCGCGATACGTCGGTAAATCGTCGCAATCTCTTTTACTGCTAATTCTGCTTCCATTTCACTTTGCGCTTCAAACGATAAAAACGGAACAACCTCTTCTGCGATTTCCTTCGAATACCCTTTTTGCATCACAAATACTTTTACTTTTTGCTTAGCTACTTTGGTTGTGACACGCTTTTGTCCTTTTAAATACGACTGCGCAATTTGAATCGCATTTTCAAGTTGCTCTCTCAACGTATAGCCTTCAAGCACTGTTTGAATGACCTTATCGCTAATCCCTTTCTTTTGCAAATCAAAAACAACAGACTTTGGCCCTTTGAACGTCACAAACTTAGCTTGATTTAAGTAGCTTTCTGCATAAAAAGTATCATTAATAAAGTTCTGTTCATGTAATTTTCCAAGCACTTCATTAATAATATCTTCGTCAAATTCTAATTTTTCTAATTTTTCATAGACTTCTTTTGTTGAACGAAGCTTGAAATTCAAGAAATGTAACGCCTTTTGATAGGCTTGCTGAATACAATCATCATGTTGAATTTCATCAATTTGTTCTTTGGTTAATTCGGTTCCTTTAAACAAGGCATACTTTACAACTGTTGCCTCATCGACACCAAACGCAAAAGCATCATTCAAATAAATATTGTAACGCCCTTTTTTCTTCTGCGCCTCAATTTTTGTAATGACCATACTCCCACACTCCATTCTACATAGAAATATTTTAGCAAAATACACAGTTGAATAAAAGCTAGACTCCCTACTTCTATTAATACATACGAAAAAAAGGCTCACACGAGGTGAACCTTTCTTCGTTATACTTATTAGATTAGTCTTTATCCATTCCCATTGCGCGCATAATTGCTTTTGCAATTTCTACGATTGGAACGATTGAGAATGCTGCACCAACTACGAACAACCATTGTTCAGCTGTAAGAATTGCTACATCAAATACAGTTGTTAATCCTGGAATCACCATTACGCTTAAAAGCATTACTGCTGATAATAGGATTGCGTAGTTGAACAACTTGTTCTTGAACGCGCCAACTGTGCCAAGTGATTTGTACACTGACTTCACGTTGAATGCGTGGAACAATTGGATTAAACCTAATGTTGCAAATGCCATTGTTTCCCCTACTGGGTTCCCCCAATTAGCAATGTGAGTTGCATACCAGAATACAAATAATGTAATTCCACCTTCGAAGAAACCTTGGTAGAAGATACTTGGTAACACACCGTTTGATAAGAAGTTCGAGCTCTTACCGCGTGGTGGGTGATTCATGATATCTGCTTCCGCTTCTTCAAGACCTAAAGCAATCGCTGGGAATACGTCTGTTACTAAGTTAATCCATAAGATGTGGATTGGTTCTAGAATTGACCAACCAGCCATTGTTGCAACGAACATTGTCATTACTTCACCGAAGTTTGCAGATAGTAAGTATTGAACAGCTTTTTGGATGTTCGCGAATACTTTACGTCCTTCTTCAACGGCTACGACGATTGTTTCGAAGTTGTCATCGGCAAGTACCATGTCTGAAGCACCTTTAGAAACCTCAGTACCTGTAATCCCCATACCAACACCAATATCAGCTTGTTTAAGTGAAGGAGCATCGTTTACTCCATCCCCTGTCATCGAAACAACTTTACCATTCTTTTGCCAAGCTTTTACGATACGAACTTTATGTTCTGGAGACACACGAGCGTATACAGAGTAAGTTTCAACAGTACGTTCTAATTCTTCATCCGAAATATCGTTTAATTCGCCACCAGTTAATACTCCGTCTTCTTGATCTGGACGAAGGATCCCTAAACGTTTTGCAATTGCTTGGGCTGTATCACGGTGGTCCCCAGTAATCATGATTGTACGGATACCAGCTGATTGAGCTACTTTAATCGCAGCCGCTGCTTCCTTACGTTCTGGGTCAATCATCCCTACTAAACCAGCAAAGATTAAATCATGTTCGATTGAATCTGTGTCCACTGTTTCAGGTAGAGTATCAATCACTTTGTATGCCATCGCTAACACACGAAGCGCTTGAGTGGCCATTTCTTTGTTTAATTTCATTAATGTTGTGCGGTCATCTTCAGTAAACGCAGAAACCTCACCATGTTTTTCAATCTTCGTTACACGGTCTAATAACATATCTGGAGCACCTTTAGTGGCAACCAAATATTTACCGTCTTCTAATTGATGAATCGTTGTCATTAATTTACGTGTTGAGTCAAACGGAACTTCCGCAATACGTGGAATGTTTACTAACTCTTCACGTATATCATAGTTTTTATCAAGACCGTATTGAACCATTGCTGTTTCAGTTGGGTCCCCTAATAATGAGTTATCTTGAGAAATCTTAGTATCGTTGGCTAAGTTCATTACACGAAGCGCGATGTTGTCTTTAGAAATTTCTTCTGACGCATCATGGATTTCGTTATCATAAACCATTTTTTCAACAGTCATTTGGTTAAGTGTTAATGTACCTGTTTTATCCGAACAGATAATTTCAACACCACCTAATGTTTCAACAGCTGGCAATTTACGAACAATCGCGTTACGTTGCGCCATTTTTTGAGTTCCTAACGCAAGGATAATTGTAGAAATAGCTGGTAACCCTTCTGGAATCGCAGCAACGGCAATCGCAATCGCTGTTAATAACATATGAGTCCATTCATTCCCTCTAAGCATCCCTACCACGAAAATAATCACGGCAATTACTAAGATCATGATTGTTAGCCATTTACCAAGAGCATCTTGGTTTTCTTGAAGTGGTGTTTTACCTTCTTCAGTGTTCGCTAACATGTTGGCAATTTTACCAACTTCTGTATTCATACCAGTACTTGTAACCACACCAACAGCACGGCCGTAAGTTACGTTTGTACTTGAGAACGCCATATTTGTACGGTCTCCAATCCCTACTTCATCTCCTGCAGGAATCACTAAGTCTTTATCAACTGGAACAGATTCTCCTGTTAATGCAGACTCTTCGATTTTCACTGTGTTTACTTCGAATAAACGCATATCCGCTGGCACGACGTCCCCAGCTTCAAGGATAACAACGTCACCGACTACGATATCTTCCCCTTTAATATGTTCCACATGTCCATCACGTAAAACACTTGCTACAGGAGAAGCCATTTTCTTCAACGCTTCGATAGCTTCTTCAGCTTTTGATTCTTGGAAGACACCTAGCACAGCGTTTAATAACACTACCGCTAAAATGATAATCGCATCCGTTGGGTCAGGTTCACCTTGGTGAGCAAACATAGAAACCACTGCAGCCACTAAAAGCACTAAAATCATGAAGTCTTTAAATTGATCCACGAATTTCTCTAATAGTGATTTTTTCTTTCCTTCTTGTAACGTGTTTGCACCGTATTTTTCAAGTCTTGATGCCGCTTCTTGTGAACTTAAACCTGAAGGACTTGATTGCACTTCTTTAAACACATCTTCAACAGACTGTAAATATACGGGTTTTGTTTGTTGTTCCAACAAAATACACTCCTTTTCTTTTTCTATAAAAAGAGAGACTTATGCCCATCATCCTTTTGATAATAAACATAAGTCTCACTGTTCAAGATAATACCAGCGAGAATTCGCTTGCTGTTGATATTATCGCAACGATTGGTTGCCAGTTACTCCCTTATAGAGATTGATTATTGTTGTAGTTACTATACCAAATAAGTATAAGATTTGCAAATTTTTTAGATAAATTGTTAACCTTTCTTTTTACCTAAATTTCGCGGATTTTAGCCAAATCCAACCGTTCCAATGACTGCGCATTTTTTGAAATAAAGTACTCATCAAGCGGTTTAGCTTTCAGATTCATCGCTTGTAGCTTTTCAGCAATCATCGGCGTTTTCTTAAACACCAATTGCGTTCCATGAAGAATTCCTTCGCTGACACCTGATGATAGAAGCCACTTCTTTGCGCGTTTACTTTTTTCAATATAATTTTCGACCATTTCCTTACGATGCTTCAAAAACATTCCATTTTCAATAAAAAGCGTAAATGTTTTTTGCATCATCACATTCGAATCGTAATCCATCCATAACTTCCGCATCGCAAAAGGTTCAACTAACTCTTTTGGTAACACTACAATTCCAATTTTCAAAGCTGAAAATAAAATGGACGAAAAAGATTTAACATAAATAACACGTCCGTCCATATCATAATAATGAAGCGGTGTCGCATTACCCTCGACAAAATCTGCCATGTAGTCATCTTCGATAATATACACTGAGTACTTATTTGCTAGTTCCACAATTTTTTTCTTGGTAGATTCACTGTAACTTCCGCCAAGTGGATTATGAAAGCGGGAAATCGTATAAAATAGCGAAAACTCTCCACTTGCAAATAATTCCTCTAATCGGTTTAAATCAATTTCACCATCCATCTGCCGTACAATCGTTTCGTACCGAATATTCAAATGCTTCACCAACTCATTCATCCGTGCATACGTCGGCTGTTCAAGCAACACCTTTTTGCCTTGAATCAACTGCAGTAAAATATAGAGTGCTTGTTGTGTCCCCGTAGTGATGACCAATTGTTCCTTTGTAGCATACACCCCATACTCTTCTAAAATAGGCATTAATGCCTGAATCAATTCATCCATCCCAGAAGCTTGTTCTTCTTTTGTTAACTTTAGATCATGCGCACTGGCAAGCGATTGATTAAAACAGATACGCAAATCTTCAATCGGAAGTTGAGAATAGTCTTCTTCGAACGCCTCCAATGGCTTTGGATCTGAATTTTTCAGTACATAATAACCACTTTTTTCTCTCGAATAAATAAAACTTTCATCTTTTAAACTTCGCAAGGCTCTTTGTACAGTATCCTTATTCACTCCGTATGCTGCGACTAGTTCACGAACGGAAGGAAGTTTATCCCCTTTTTGTAGATTTCCACTTAATATTTCCTCTTTTAATGCATTTGCTAATTGCTGATATTGATACATGACACACCTCCACTGTACCGGTACAGTTTGCTTTCATCCCTATTGTATCCTCACCTGTCCCGTTTTACAATACAGATACATTGAAACTCGAGGAATAGATATGAAAAAAATATTAATCGCAAACGACTTACCTGGAATTGGCAAAGTCGCACTTGCCCCCGCTATCCCGATTTTTGCTTGTTGTCAGATTGAAACGATGCTACTGCCTACGGTGCTCCTTTCATCTCATACAGGCGGATTTAAAAATATCGCGATTGCGGAACAAACCGAATTTATGAAGCGATCTTTAAAACAATGGCAAGAATTGGAATTAAAACCAGATGCTGTTTTGACAGGATACTTCCGAAATCCGGAACAAATTGAATTAATGGTAGATACCATTGAAAAACTGTCAACGTCTACGAAACTATTCGTCGATCCGATTATGGCAGACAACGGAAAACTGTATAGCGGATTTACACAAGAACATGTTGAAGCGATGAGAAAACTCATTCAACAAGCTGATGTGATTTATCCAAATATTACAGAAGCCTGTCTTTTGACAGATACGCCCTATCCAACGGGAAAAATCACGATGGACTTTACAAGAGAGCTCGCTAAGAAACTAGCCGAACTCGGGCCCGAGTACATCATTATTACCGGTTGCCCTGACAGCGAAGAGCTCACAGGCGTTCAACTTTATACTAAAGAGACGGATGCATTTTTTGATTTCTATAAAACAAAGTATCCGCATCATTTTTACGGAACAGGCGATACACTGGCGGCTCTTGCGACTGCATGCATCTTACAAGAGATGTCTATAGAAGACGCATTATCATTCACGTTGAAATTTATCGACGAAGTGCTTCAATTGAGTAGCCAACAACCTGAACAAATTCCATTCGGCCTTCCAATCGAGAAAAAACTTGGAATGCTAACCACAAAATTTACTACTGAGGTGTCATTATGAAAAATACAGATTTAAGAGATTTAGTTCAAACAAGCTTATTCGCAGCTTTAATTTATTTGGGAGTTAGCGTCTTTAGAATCCCAATGCCATTCACAACACAGTTCGTTCATTTTGGAAACGCACTGGTAGTAGTCGGATGCTTACTTTTCGGAACAAAACAAGGAGCAATAGCCGCTTCAATCGGTTTAGGACTTTTCGACATCCTCAATAATTACGCCAATGTTGCTTGGCAAACCGTTCTTGAATCCTTAATCGTCTGCTATGTGATTCATCTTGTATACGAAAAAGCAATGAATAAAGATGACAAAATCGCAAACGTTATTGTAGTCGGCGT
>JABZYV010000051.1:0-8915 GCA_015264955.1 Streptococcus sp.
CCTTCTAAATTGTATTCTTTTTTCATAATAAATCTCTCCTTTATAGTTATGCTTTCCAGCGTTTTAATCTTAGGGCGTTGAGGACAACGGATACGGAACTGAAGCTCATTGCAGCTCCGGCAATCATTGGGTTGAGGAGTGGTCCGCCAAAGAGGTGAAGAACTCCCATCGCAAATGGAATCCCGATAATGTTGTAGGCAAATGCCCAAAATAGATTTTCTTTAATATTACGGATGGTGGCGCGGCTAAGTTTTAACATCGCTGGTACATCCATCAGGTCGCTCTTCATTAAGACGGCGTCTGCAGATTCGATGGCTACGTCTGTTCCGGTACCGATTGCGATACCGACTTGTGCTTGTGCAAGTGCTGGGGCGTCATTGATACCATCTCCCACCATCGCCACAATATAGCCTTCTTCTTGTAATTTTGAGACGTAATTCGCCTTATCTTGCGGTAAAACTTCACTAAATACGCGGTCAATCCCCACTTCAGCAGCAATCGCTTGTGCAGTTCGTTCGTGGTCCCCTGTCATCATTGCGACTTGAATGCCCATTTCATGTAGGGTTTGGATGGCACGCGCGCTGCTTTCTTTAACAGTATCCGCTACAACAATCAAGCCTTGCACGGCATCGTTATATCCGATATAGAGCGGTGTTTTTCCTTGTTCGGCAAAATGATTGGCTTTGTCGTTCATCTCAACATTGACAAGACCATTTTCACGCATCCATTTTTCATTACCAAGGAAGACAAGCGTTTCACCCACGTAGCCTTTAATCCCGAAACCAGGAATGGCTTCGAAGTTCGTCACTTCTTCCAATGCAGCCCCTTGTTCTTTGGCTTTGGCAACAATCGCTTCGCCAAGAGGGTGTTCGGACGCTACTTCAAGGCTGGCAGCTAGGCGAATGAGGGCATCTGCATCGGTAGAATCGGCAGTGACCACATCTGTGACAACAGGTGTTCCGTTTGTAATCGTACCTGTTTTATCGAAAACAACCATATTCACATGGTTCGCTTCTTCCAACGCTTCCCCACTCTTCAAAAGGATTCCGTTTTCGGCCCCTTTACCAGTCCCAACCATGATAGCAGTTGGTGTCGCAAGCCCTAACGCACATGGGCAGGCAATGACGAGCACTGAGATGGTAATCGTGAGGGCAAATACCCATGATTCTTGTCCAAGGAAATACCAAGCAAGTCCAGAAACAAGAGCCAAGACGATTACGATTGGAACGAATACTCCCGAAACCTTGTCGGCCAGTTTGGCAATCGGCGCTTTGGATCCTTGTGCTTGTTCGACTAACTGAATGATTTGAGAAAGGGCTGTGTCTTTCCCGATTTTTGTTGCTTTTAGAATGAAAGAACCTGTCTTGTTTAAACTTGCCCCAATCACTTCATCGCCAACTGCTTTCGATACTGGAATACTTTCCCCTGTTAACATCGATTCGTCAACGGTTGAGTTTCCTTCTGTCACGACGCCATCGACTGGAACTTTTTCACCCGGTTTGACACGAATGAGGTCGCCCACTTGCACTTCTTCTACAGGAACTTCTACTTCTTGTCCGTCGCGTAAAACCGTCGCCATTTTAGGAGCGAGTCCTACGAGCGTTTGAATCGCCATGGATGTTTTCCCTTTTGACACGGCTTCGAAGTATTTTCCAAGAGTGATCAAGGTTAAAATAACGCCGGCTGATTCGTAGTAAAGGTTCATCGCAAAATGCGCGTGGCCTTCTAATACATGGTACGTTCCGTAAAGGCTATAAAGGAACGCAGCGCTTGTTCCAAGTGCGACTAAGCTGTCCATGTTCGGATGTCCTTTGGATAAGGCTTTAAATCCATCCACGAAGAAACGACGTCCGAGCCAGATAATTGGGAGAACAAGCGCCAATTGAATCAACGCGTAGCTAACTGGACTTTGCATTGGGCTTAGAAAGGCTGGCATTGGAATTCCAACCATATCCGCCATTGCGATAAAGAGAAGTGGCACGGTGAAAATCGCTGAAATGATTAGGTTTCGCTTCATTTCTCTTAAGTGCGCTTCTTTCTTTTCGTTCTTTTCTTCGAGTTCTTCTTCCACTGATTTGCCACGAGGGCGAGCGCCGTATCCCACACCATCGACCACTTTGGCGATGTCTTCAGGGGTCACGCTATCGTTTGCTTCAACAGTCATGATCTCGGTTGCCAAGTTGACGCTGGCTTTATCAACGCCTGGAATTTTGCTGACGGCATTCTCGATCGTCATGGCACATGAAGCACAACTCATTCCTTCAATAATGTACTCTTTTTGTTTGCTCATTACTTTCACCGCTTTCGTTTACATTTGTAATTTACATTGTAAGTTTACACCATCAATTTACAAATGTCAACAGGAAAGCTTAAAAAATTTTTTGAATAAAAAAACTCAAGCCAACAGCGATTCTGCCAGCTTGAGTTTTGGGATAGTCTATTTAATTTGCTGAAGATAAAATTTCTTCTATCGTAGTTTCTCTCTCTTCGATTAAATCGTAAAAGCCAACATGAACACCCTCTTCATATAGCCAACATAAATCTGTCCCATACGGTGCTTCGAAAATCTCAAGCATTACTGGAGCAATCTCATAAATGGAATCGGCTCCTAGAATTTTGAAATTGGCTGCATCTGAAAGATACTCTTCATCATCTTCAATGGATAACAAATTCCATCCGTTCAATGGTGGGGTTATAGATTGATCACGAAAAGTATATCGAATTGGCTTCCCCTCAAGAATATTGTTCGAAACAATAAAACCACCAAAATCACTATTATTAATCATAGAACTCCTCCATTCAATTAGGAATTAACAACATTGATGCAAAAATGAAGTTGATTAACCTCTTAATTTGCCGTTTTGGCCAAGGTTTTCGGCTTTAATTTCTTGAATAATGATATGAATGTGTTCTGTTGGAGCGCCAGTGTGTTTAGAGACCACTTCTGTCACTTCTTTGACAAGGGCTTCTTTTTGTTCACGGCTTCTTCCTTCGATCATTTCAACATGAATAAATGGCATGGTTTTGCCTCCCTTCGTTTTGAACTAATTCATATAGTTGCTCTTTGGTTCTATTCTACTCCTAAATGGGAGGGGGTGCTAGCAAGAGCCTCACACCCTGTGGAGTTGAACTCGGGCTCACAGTACTGACGTCCACTTCCCGTAGTATCCGCACGACTTGTGCCAAGTCCCTTGCGTTACTCCGGTCCAGTGGTTCAGTCCTGAGCGTTCGCCCTCATATCCTATACTTTTCTATTAAGATTTTCATGGTTTTGTTTGAAAAGAGCACGGTGAGGATGGCGGTATTCAATGGGAGCGAAATCATATTTTTCAGAATTCGCATTGACATGAAGACGGTGAAGCCTTCTCCTGTCATCATATGCACCCAGATTGAATTCAGTCCGAGGTTACAGAAGAGGGTTACGAGTAATACTGCGAGTCCGATTTGTTCCCATCTGAGTGGTCTCTTATATAAGAAGTATCCGTAGATGAGTCCTCCGACAAGGGCTGTGAATGTGTATCCGATGAAGAATTGTCCACTCTCTCCACGGAAGAAGTTTCCGAGGATATCGACTAGGATTCCCACAAGTGCTGCACGCCATGGTCCCAGCATCACCCCTGCGATAGCTGCTCCGATAAACCCAAAGCCGATTTGTACGTAGAGGCCGAATTTAATTGCCGGCAACATTTCCATCACAAGACGAATGGCTACGACCATCGCCATCACTGTAATATCCAGTGTTCTTTTTCGATTGTATTTCTTTGTATTTTCCATATTAGCATCTCCTTTACTTGTAAAGAGTTGCTCCATTTAACTACTTCTATTTCTAGTGTTGTTTAAATGCAGCGAATGCGACTAAATTACCGCAATGTTTCCATTTTCGTCCCAGTGGCAACATTCCATCCGCCGGGCACTTAACGCAATAAAGTCTACTCTGATTTTAGGTTCTAGAAAATTTAGTTCCTACTTTCCATGAATCTCCTTTCTTACTCTTGGTTAGAATACCTGTCCTTTCTGGTTGCGTCAAGCAAACATGATTTTTCTTCGTTTAAACCGTCCAAACCTGAATGAAAACTTGCTTCCAATAATTTTCATAACAATTATTAAATATTTCACTTAAAATTTATATAATGTTTAAGATTGATACCGTTTTCGCTAACGTGTATAATATTATTAACTCTCTTTACAAATAGAAAGGTTAGACAATGAGCAATGAACGTTATTTAATGATGGAATCCGATATTAAGAGCTTATCGTTTCAATTGGAATCTATCACAAAATCTAAATATGACAGCGACTGGCATAGTACGCTCCATACGCACCCTTTTACGGAATTATTTTACGTTGTAGACGGAAAAGGCGAGTTTAATATTCAAGGCCAACGTTTTCCTGTAAAAGCAAACGACTTTGTCATTATCAATCCGCAAGTAGAACATACAGAATTATCCTCTCCAGATGAACCGCTGGAATATATCGTGTTAGGAATTAATGGGCTCTCCTTCTCAAACTTAACGCCCGTCTCGGAAGGTGGACATCCATTTTCATTCTTCAACTTGCGAGATGAGCAAAAAGACATCTTGCGTTATTTGAATGCGATGGTACAAGAGGCCACTTCCCAATCGATGAGCTACGAATTGGTGTGCCATAACTTATTAGAAATCTTATTAATTAAAATTTTGCGTCACCAACACTTCGATCTTGAAGTCGGCAAACAAAGCAAGGCGACAAAGGATATTTCGTTTATCAAACACTACTTAGAAACGTACTATCACGAAAGTATTCAGCTAGAAGATCTCGCTTCGATGACGCACTTGAGCCGTTTCTATATTTCACACAGCTTTAAGAAAGAAATCGGCATGTCTCCGATGGAATATCTCATTGACATTCGTATTAAAGAAAGCAAGATTTTACTACGAACAACGAATTACTCGATTTCTCAAGTGGCGGATATTGTTGGATTTACCACTCCAACGTATTTCTCAAAACAATTCCGTAAGAGCACAGGGATTTCGCCAACGGATTATCGGGAACAATATCAAGGAGTTCAGAAATGATTCGACAACCTAAGCGCGATGAACGACGACAAATCATTCCTCTGATCGAACTGATTATGCAAGACATGGAACTGCCGATTCTGGAACACACGAGCCCGGAACTGCTCTACGCGATGCTAGAAGAAGCCATGCTCGATGACCAATTTCGCTACGGACTGAAGAACACGCTTGTGTATATTCATGAAGGCAAAGTCGCTGGGGCCATCTTTGGCTATCACGGACACTTAGAAGATGTGATTGACGACCCGTTTCACCGATTGTACGAGGATTACAATACCCCGCATCAAATTCCGCTCTACGAGGATAAGGAGACGATGCCCGGTGAATGGTACATCGATATTTTAGCGGTCTATCCCGAATATCGTCGCATTGGAATCGGCCGTAAATTATTGGTCGAAGTAGAAAACTTAGCGCGTCAACAAGGGGCTACAAAAATCGCCCTCAACTGCGAGAAGGACAACACGAAGGCCTACAAATTATACGAAAAACTAGGCTACACGCCTGAAAGTGAACGCATCTTAAGCGGTCATCCGTATTACCATATGACGAAAGCCTTATAAAAAATCCCTCTTCGGACAAAATAGTTCAAAGAGAGAATTGTTAAAATGTAACTTATATGTTACATTTTGCTTTTTTACAAAACGAAAAAGAGACTCGAAATTTCGAGTCTCTTATTTTTGCTTCTATGATTATTTTACAGAGGCTTGACGGAGGTTTATTGTACGTCCGAATGGAAGCACTTCGAATCCATCTACGTTTTCAGCAAGTAAGTAGCTTTGGCTTGCTTGGTAGATTGGAGCAACAACCGCATCATCCATCACGATTTTTTCTGCCGCAATCATTTGTTTGTAACGTTCTGCTGGCTTCGTTGCGTAAGTTGTTTTCACTTCAGCAACAGCTTTATCGTAGGCTTCGCTAGAGTAGTTCGCGAAGTTGATTCCGCCACCTGTTACGTATTGTTCTAAGAAGTTTACTGGGTCTTGATAGTCAGGTGCCCATGTTCCGAAGAAGAAGTCGAAATCATCTGCACGTTGTAATTCAAGACGGTTTTTCAATGGCACTGATTTAATGTTCAATGTCACGCCAGGTAAGTTCTTTTGGATTTGCGCTTGTAAATATTCGCCGACCACTTTCGCACTACCTGCATCTGACGTTAATAATGTCACTTCGATTGTGTCCATGCCTAACTCTTGTTTCGCAAGCGCTAATTCTTTTTGCGCTTCTTCTACATTGTAGCTGAGTAAGTCGCCACGGTCTTCTACGTAATCTTTACCCGTTTCTGGGTTTTCAGCAAACCCTTTTGGAACAAGACCGTTTGAAACGATTGAGCCGTCTTTTAATACGTTGTTTACAAGAGCCGCTTTATCGTATGCCATCGCAATCGCACGACGGAAGTGTTTGTTTCCTGTAATCTTACGTTCTACGTTGAAACTCATATATCCCATTGTTGCCTTTGGAATCGCGTGGTAAGTAGGTTGCCCTTTGTATTGATCAACGAATTGTTCGCTGATTGTTGTGTATTGTACTTGTTTTCCGTCAAATAATTGAACAGAAGTCGCTACTTCTTTCGATACGTTCACGGTGACGTCTTGTAATTGAACGTTTGCTGCATCCCAGTAGCCGTCGTTCTTCACAAGTTTCCAAGAAAGTTCAGAACCTGTCCACCCTTCTAATTTGAACGGTCCGTTTGTCACGATTGAATCTGCTGAAGAGCCGTACCCTTCACCTTTTTCTTTCGCCACTTTTTCAGATTGTGGTAAGAAACGTGAGCCTGTTAATAATTTTGGTAAATATGGTGCAGGATTTTCAAGCGTGATTTCTAATGTTTTATCATCAATCGCCTTAACCCCTAATTCTTCTGTAGATAATTCGCCTGAACGAATTTTCTTCGCGTTTTTGAACACATCAGCTGATTGCGCTACGTGTCCTTCTTTAGGGTCTACTAATTTACGGTAAGTAAAAACGAAGTCGCCTGCTGTTACAGGAGTTCCGTCAGACCATTTTGCATCACGTAATTTGAACGTATATACAAGGCCGTCCGCACTCACAGTTGGCTCCTCTGCTGCCATTCCTAATTCAACTTTATTGTCTTTAGCGACACGGTATAATCCTTCGAAAATTTGTCCTAACATATCTGAGCTCGGTACATCATCGTAGTCCGCGCTATCTAATGTTGCTAATTCTCCAAATGTTGTAATCGTTAAACTTTGTTGATTACTTGATGTCGATGTTGAATTGCCACCACATGCAGCCAAACCTAACGAAATAAGTAGTGTCGTCATTAATAATTTGGTTGATTTTTTCATAACAATTCTCCTTTATTGGTTAATCCATCGCCTTTGCGATAACAACATGATAGCATGGATACCCAAACCACCAAAATTTAATGCTTAGGATACGAGGGCGAACGCTCAGGACTGAACCACTGGACCGGAGTAACGCAAGGGACTCGGAACGAGTCGTGCGGCTACTACGGGAAGTGGACGTTAGTCCTGTGAGCCCGAGTTCAACTACATGATACGAGAAAAAGCGCTCAGAAACGAATCACTGGAAAATCCTTCACAGTGCGAAGGATTTGGGTGTGGGCATTACAATTTGCATAAAAGTATAAATCCCATAAGACATTGCCATATACATTTTTTAGTTTCGATTCTTACCTCTAGGACCCAACTCCCCCCTTGCCTTTCCCGCCCATCTCCATTACCATAGAACTAACAAGAAAAAGGAGTTTTCCATATGCACAAAAATCGCGTTCGTGGTTATAATAAACGTTTTTATCCCGGTGTGGCCTTAATCGTGGCGGCTATGCTTTGCCTTGTTTTTGCATTAACAAGACTAAACGTTCCATTATTACAACTGCAAAATAAATATTTTAACCTCAATGATATCGTAAAAAATGAAGATTCCATCTTAAAGGTCACTGGTATCGACAAGCACTCCGTCCAAAACTCGGACTTTGGAAAATGGTCGCTTTATATCGTCTCTTATTTAGAAAAAGATTCCTATGGAAACGAAACGACACAATACATCGGGTTAGAATTAGATGAAGAGACCGCCAAACAATTAATCGATAAGAAAAATACCTTAAGAGATCATCCTGAAAAAGTTGCGGGTACCTTTGTTGAGCCAGAATTACACGATAAGAAAGTGATGGATTATAGCTATCGTACCCAAGATGCGATGAAAAAATACATCAAATTTCCAAAGTCAAGACGATATCAAAACTATGTATCGATTAAACCAGGAAAGGAAACACAAAAGCTCTTCCTAATCATCTCTCTCGTCCTCTTCATTCCAGGACTAGTACTCGTGTATTTAGCGGAAAAACATCATCAATTTGCGGCATACTACAACAGTTTATTTGCAGGATATAAGAACACAGAAGCGTTAGTGGCAAGTCATCCAGAGTTGAAAGGCAAACGTTTATCCACATTATTAAATAAATCCGATTATATCGATGATACCTTAGGCGTGTATATCTATAAAAACTTCTTCTGTTCTACTGTAAAAGGATTAGAGATTTATGATTTAAACAAAACGAAGAGCGTACATCACTTTGAAAAAACATTTTACCCTGAAGAAGGTGGCAGCTTCATGAAGTCGTACCTTGTATTTTCAACCAGTGATCCAGATGCTGCGGTTCGCAGTACGAAAGTTCAAATTAAAAACATCGGCGAAGAAACCGATGCACATCTACAGCCATTCTTTGACAAATTGCGTCAAGATTTCCCAACGATTGAGATTGAGGCTAAAAAAGAAAGTAAGAGATAAGGAGTCCATTAGGATTCCTTATTTTTTTCAACACGAAATTATCATATATGATAATTACCATATATGATAATTTGAAGTGCACCCCAAAAG
>JABZYV010000052.1:0-7839 GCA_015264955.1 Streptococcus sp.
GTTACAATCACTAATAATTTTGCAGATAATTTTTTCATTCATATCTTCCTTTCTATCTTTACTGCCGAAATATAGTATCATACCTAAAAATCATTTGCAAATAATTTCCTCTCTCGAGCACAAATTTACATTTTCACAATGTATGATATAGATTACAAAACGTCGAATTCATCTATAATTAAGCCCTTTCAACGTATTTTTTCAAAAATAATTCACCAAATTCACAAGCGACCCCTTCTACTTTTCTATTTAAACACAACTACACACTGGCAAATCGCATTTCATTTGTACAAAAGAAAAAAGAGACCTTCGGATTGAATTGCATCCAAATAGGGTCTCTTTTCAAGTGCCTTTACTCGCATATAAACTAAATACAGCACAAATCTATTTCTAAAGAAAAAATACTGCGGCCTTTCGGACTTTATAATAGCAGTAATGGGAAAGAGCAACCGATGTGAAATAGAGGGAGTATGGAATTTATTCCCTACTCCCTCTTTGAAGCTCGGTAGTGATTGAGACTCTAGGCTCAATCCGGTGCCTCATTACAGCTATTATAAGAACGTCCATAGTCTTTTCTCACACTACAACTATACAAAGTCAAATCTAACTTCATTTGTACAAAAAAAGAGACCTTCGGATTTTATAGTAACAACAATAGCGATTGTAATTGATTCGAATTACTGACGTTAAGGATGTTAGTCCCTAGCGTCAGTTTGAGAATCGATAGGAAGTGAGACTCAAGGCTCACTCCGGTACAGCTATTGTAGCTACTATAAAAATATCTGAAGGATCTCTTTTCTATTATTTGTGCACTAATCGAGTTCGATTTGGCCTGTGTATAGTTTGTAGTAGATTCCGCGTTTTTCCATAAGACTCTCATGGTCTCCGCGTTCGATAATCTCACCGTGATCCATTACCATAATCACATCTGAATTACGAATCGTAGATAAACGGTGGGCAATTACAAATGAAGTACGACCTTCCATCAATTGGTCCATACCACGTGAAATCAACGCTTCTGTATGACTATCAATCGAACTTGTTGCTTCATCTAGAATTAATACTTTAGGGTTCGCAACGGCAGCACGCGCAATTGCGAGTAATTGACGTTGCCCTTGAGACAAGCCTTCGCCGTCTCCTGTAATTTCTGTTTGGTATCCTTGTGGTAGACGTTTGATAAAGCTATGGGCGTTGGCAAGTTTTGCCGCTTTAATGACTTCATCATTCGTCGCATCCAAGTTCCCATAACGAATATTATCCGCAATCGTTCCAGTAAATAAATGCGTATCTTGCAACACGATAGAAATCGTCTTACGTAAGTCATCTTTCTTAATCTTCGTTACTGGAATCTCGTCGAAAGTAATGACCCCAGAATCAATTTCATAGAAACGGTTAATTAAGTTTGTGATAGTTGTTTTACCAGCACCAGTCGCCCCAACAAAGGCTACCTTCAATCCTGGTTCAGCCCATACATTGATATCTTTTAAAATACGCACACCTGGCACATAGCCAAAGTCAACATTGTGTAGTTGGATGTTTCCAACAACTGGAATACGTTTGTCACCATCCACCCAGTACCATTGTTTTGGATCGCGTTGGTCCAAAGTAACCGTTCCTTCATCGACTTCAGGTTCTTCACGAAGAATGGCAAAGATACGTTCAGCCCCGGCCATCGCACTAAGTAGTACGTTCATTTGTTGAGACATTTGAGCAAGTGGTTGTGCGAATGTTCTTGAGAATTGTAGGAATGAGGCAAGTCCCCCGATATCCATCCAATTAATAATCACTAAGTATCCACCAACCGCTGCCGTAATCGCATAGTTCACGTAACTGATATTTCCTAAAATTGGGAACATAATAGTCGAATAGAATTGTGCGTTATTTGCAGCTTCTTGAAGTTCAATGTTGAGTTTATCAAATTCATCAAGCACTTTATGTTCGTGGTTAAATACTTTCACGACTTTTTGTCCTTCAATATGCTCTTCCACGAATCCATTCACTTGTCCAAGAATCGCTTGCTGCGCAGCGAATTGTTTTCCTGATTTGACCCCTAGTTTCTTCACGATTTGGAACATCAAGAATACCATCGCAATCAAGAGCACTGTTAAGATTGGTGAAAGGATGACCATCATCACAAACGTCAACACTAATTGAAGCGTTGAGCTAATAATCATTAACATACTGTTGTTAAACGCGTTTTGAATATTTTCAAAGTCGTTTGTAAAACGAGACATTAAGTCCCCATGCTTATTCGTATCAAAGAATCGAATTGGCAAACTTTGAATATGGTTGAATAAATCTGCACGCATTTTTTCGATGGTATTTTGTCCCACCGTTACCATTAAACGTGCTGAGAAGTAGCTGGCTGTTGCCCCAAGTACATAGACAATCGCGATAAAGCCAAGCATTTTCGCTAATCCGGCTAAATCCCCTGTTTCAATAAAATCATTGATTAACGGACGAATCGCATAAGTCCCGATAATTCCGGATGCACTTGCAATAATTAAGCAGACTACAACTACTGCAAGAGTCCATTTACTCTTCCACAAATAACCCCATAAGTCTGCCAAAGTTTGTTTTATATTTTCTGGACGTTTTGGCCCTTTATTTCTATTCATCTCCTTTGGCTCCTTTCATTTGGGTTTCGTAAATATCACGGTATAAGTCGTTTGTTTCCATTAACTCTTCGTGAGTTCCGAGTCCATTCACTTTACCATCATCTAATACAAGAATATTGTCTGCTCCTTGGATAGATGAAATACGTTGGGCAATAATGATGACCGTTGTATCTGGTAAATGGTTGAAGAACGCTTCACGGATTTTCGAGTCAGTCGCTGTATCGACCGCTGAAGTTGAATCGTCTAAGATTAACACGGCTGGTTTTCGTAGCATTGCACGTGCAATTGTAAGACGTTGTTTTTGTCCACCAGAGAAGTTTGAACCGCCTTGTTCTACACGAGTGTCATACCCTTCTGGCATTTCCATAATGAAGTCATGCGCTTGTGCATGTTTGGCCGCTTGAATCATCTCTTCTTCTGTGGCATCTGGATTTCCCCATAAGAGGTTCTCACGAATTGTTCCAGAGAATAATGTATTCTTTTGTAATACCATCGATACGTTTTGACGAAGGTCTGCGAAACGATACTCGCGTACATCATGACCACCCACACGAACAGTTCCTGCTGTAGTGTCATAAAGTCGAGGAATCAATTGTACAAGAGAAGATTTCCCTGAACCAGTTGGCCCGATAATCCCGAACACTTCACCTGGTTTAATTTTGAAGTTGATGTCGCTAAGCACTTCTTCGTCTTGTTGCTTTCCGTAAGAAAAATGAACATGATCAAATTCCACTTCACCGTAAACTTTGTCAACTGTAATTGGAAATTCAGGTTCTTCCACATCGATGTTTGTATCTAACACTTCGAAGATACGGTCCATAGACGCTTTTGTCATTGTCAACATGACGAATACGAATGAAATCATCATGAGTGACATCAAGATTTGTGTGATATAAGAAATGAAACTGATAAGATCCCCAGTTGTCATCGTTCCGCTAATAACGAGTCCACCGCCGAACCACATCACCGCAATCGTTACCGCATAAACCGTTAATTGCATGATTGGGTTATTCCACATTACGACATACATCGCATGTAAGGCACGTTCTCTAAATGTAGAGTTTTCTTTGCCAAACTTTTTCTTCTCGAAGGTTTCACGTACGAATGATTTTACAACGCGAATTCCGATAAAGTTTTCTTGTAATGTACGGTTAATACCGTCTGTTGCTTGTTGTAATTTTCTAAAGCGAGGAAAAGCTGTAGAAATGATAAGTGCTAATGAGAGCACTAAGATTGGAACTGCAACCATGAAGACAAGTGATAATTGTGCGTTGATGCTTACCGCAAAGAAAATCGCAAAGATAAACATCATTGGTGCACGCGCTAAAATACGCATCGTCATAATGGCTGTATTTTGAATGTTGTTCACGTCACTCGTCATACGCGTAATTAAGGAAGCATTTGAGAAGTGATCGATGTTCTTAAATGAGAAGGCTTGAATTTTCTTCATCTCAGCAGAACGTAATTCTGCGGCTACCCCAGTACCGGCAATCGATGCAAATTTCGCACCAAGGACACCGGCTGAAAGAGACACAATCGCAACTAGAACCATAATCAATCCTTGTTGCACAATAAAGCCTAAGTCTTTATTTGGAATCCCTTCGTCGATAATTTGCTTCATAATAATCGGTTGCGCAACTTCACAGAGCACCTCGATTAAGATGGCAAAAAACGCTAAGAAAGGATATTTTTTATACTTACTAAAAAACGGAATAATCTGTTTTAGCATTTTTTCACTCCTTTTTAATGATTTTAGATAATAAAAAACTGCCCTTGAGTTCCTCTCAAAGACAAGCAATTAGCTACGAATTACTATAAATAGTTTAACAATCTTTTTTTGGGTTTTCAATAGATTGCCCTTCAAAATTTAATTGAATTTTCATTTTTACTTTACAATCTTTTCTGCTTAGGCAACGAATACTAGCTTCAACTTTTACACTTCGAATGTGCCTGTGTTTTGTGTTCAGAGCGCGATTTATGGTACAATGAGCGCAACGAAATTTTAGAAAGCGAGGGACTCAAGTGTCCACAATTCAATACATTAGTACACGAGACACAAACAACCGCGTTACAGCTTCACAAGCCATTTTAAAAGGAATTGCTGAAGACGGTGGTTTATATGTACCAACTGCCCTCCCAGAAGTAACTCTGGACTGGGAAGTATTAAAAACACAAAGCTATCAAGAAATTGCCATTGAAATTTTATCTGCATTTTTAACAGATTTTACAAAAGAAGAAATTACAAACTGCGTGCATTCCGCATATGATACAACATTTGATACAAAAGAAATCGCACCAGTGAAGAAAGTTGGCGACCGTCATTTCATGGAACTCTTCCACGGAAGAACTATCGCCTTCAAGGATATGGCGCTATCCATCTTGCCATACTTACTTACAACTGCAGCAAAGAAAAACAAATCTGACAAAGAAATCGTGATTCTAACAGCGACATCAGGAGACACTGGTAAAGCTGCCCTTGCAGGATTTGCGGATGTACCTCACACAAACATCATCGTCTTCTATCCAAAAGGTGGCGTAAGCACCATCCAAGAACGCCAAATGGTCACACAAGCAGGCGACAACACATTCGTCTATGGCGTAGAAGGAAACTTCGATGACGCACAAACAAAAGTCAAAGAGTTATTTGCGGATAAAGAACTAAACGCAACACTTGCAGAAAAAGGATTCCAATTCTCTTCTGCTAACTCGATTAACATCGGACGTCTTTGCCCACAAATCGTGTACTACGTGTTCGCGTACGCACAATTAGTCAAAGACGGTACTCTAGCAATTGGCGACCCAATGAACGTTGTCGTTCCAACTGGTAACTTCGGTAACATCCTAGCAGCTTACTACGCAAAAGGAATCGGTGTTCCAATCAATAAACTCATCTGCGCTTCCAACGAAAACGATGTGCTTGTTGATTTCTTCCAAACAGGAACATACAACAGACTACGCGAATTTAAATTAACAAGTTCTCCAAGTATGGATATCCTTGTTTCAAGTAACCTTGAGCGTTTCGTCTTCGAATTAACAGGACGTAGCTCGAAGGAAACAAATGCACTCATGACTTCCCTAAAAGAAAACGGAAGCTACTCTGTTCCAAATACAGATACGGCTCTCTTTAAGCAATTTTACGGAAACCGTGCAAGCCAAGAAGAGACTGCTCAAACGATTCATGATGTATTCATAAACGAGCATTATTTATTAGATCCACACACAGCGGTTGCGGATGCTGTGTATACGAAATATAAGAAAGAAACAGGGGACGAAACTCCTACAGTGGTCGTATCGACAGCAAGTCCATACAAATTCCCACAAAGTGTTCTTTCAGCACTAGACGTGAATACGAATCAATCTGACGCAGAACTCATGGATGCGATTCAACAAGAAAGCGGCATTGCGATTCCAACAGCTGTCACAAGCGTATTGGATGCGCCAATCCGTCATACAAAAGTTCTTTCAATCGAAGGAATGAAACAATCTGTCTTAGATTCATTAAACATTCAATAAAAACAAAAAGACAAGAAATAGTTGTACCGACTATTTCTTGTCTTCTTTTTTATTCTTCTGTTAGGAACCCTTGTGCTTTTAATACATCGAGCATTTCCGCACGTTTTGCACCAAGCGTATGGTATTTCGTAGAAACTTGTTTTGTAAAAGCATCTACACGTCGGTTAGCATCGCGAAGATCGTAATATTCTGTCACTGTCGCATCATACTCTTTCAACTCTTCTAATGGATTCTCCAGTTCACGGTATCCATTTTCCATATGAATCACTTCTTTTGGAAGACGCGGTTTTAATTGTGGCTCTTGGGAGGGCCAACCTACCGCTAACCCGATTGCTGGGTACGTGTATTTTGGTAAATTTAGTAATTCGACGATTTTTGCTGTGTCGTTAAAGAAACTTCCTAGATAAACAGTCCCCATCCCTAGAGATTCTGCTGCTACAACAACGTTTTGCGCTGCAATCACTGCATCTGTTAGTCCTGATACGAAACGGTCTGCGCTCCCTTGAACGCCTACTTCTTTTCCTAAGGCTTTTGCAATTTCCGTGTTACGACGTTGATCCACAACAAATACAAATAGATGTCCGTTGTTAGCCACATAAGGTTGCCCACTCACAGCTGCTAATTCTTTTTTTAATTCTGGGTCTGTCACACTAATAATCGAATAGGCTTGTAAGTACATACTTGAAGCTGTTCTTTGCGCCACTTCTACAAATAAATCCACTTCCTCTTTTGTTAAAGGTTTGTCTTCAAACGCACGAATTGTACGGTGATTGAGTTGTATTTTGATGGTTTCATTCATTTTGATTACTCCTTTATATCAAAAAAAGAGTCGACTACTCAACTCTTTTTGGTTTTTAGAAATATTGTTTACCTGTTTCCAAGGCTGCTTCTGGCATAATCACTTCGCCGTATTCTTTTAATACTTCCCATGAAATTCTTGAGAACTCGGCGTACTCGCGAATAAGCGCCATTTTTGAAGCCACTTCTTCTGGCTTTTCCACTTGATGGAAAACGTGCAAGAAGTAATGTCCGCTGTAACGGTAAAGAACCGATTGGTCAAATTCGCCTGATGCTTCTTTTGCCATCGAGACAAAATCTTCGAAGTCTTCAAAGACGACTGTCACATCAATTGGTTTCAATGTTGAAGATTTATCTTCCGTATTAATGACTGGTTTTGGAGAAATTTTTCCTTCTTCTTTATCCTCTTTACGCTTCTTACCAATACGGTCTGTAAGCGAATGTTGAATCGTATCCACGATATTGCGCACCATACGCTCATCTGTCGATTCATCTCCCATGTCCACAATACGTGTGACATAGAGTTCTAGACCGTCTGGATTTGGCATAATTTGGAAGCTCAAACCGTCTGAATCTTCGAATTGATTCAAGACGCCCATCTCCTCTAAAATACTATGGAAAAAGCCTTCGATTTCGCCTGGATTTCCAAGTAATTCAGGTATTGATGTACCACGGTCGATTAGATCTTGGTTCTCGATACGCAACAAGAATGTATCGTCGTTAATGCGTTCCATTTCCATAATATTCACCCCTTTTTACCTTATCCATCTATTCTAGACCAAACCTGACAAAAATAAAAGAAATACGATTGGAAGCCTAATGCAAATTGTTTTGTACTTGGTGTTCTTGAAAAACAGCTTGAGATGGGGCAAATTGAACTTGCGTTCAAATATACTAAAAAAGATTACTG
>JABZYV010000053.1:0-7228 GCA_015264955.1 Streptococcus sp.
AATTCCACAAACGGGAACAGTGGTCTTCACACCAAGCGGGAAACAACGCTATTCACTTACAGACGATGCAGTGATTGACGAAGCCATCGAACCAGTAATCGTTGATGAAACGGGTGCTAAAGTGACGCTTGACGCTGAAGGGTACTATGTCGTGGCTGGTGAAGGGAAATATAAAGTCACGGGAGCAGGAAAAGATGTGACCGTTGAATTTATTCCAGAAGCTGGATTTGTCGGAACGGGCAAAGGAATCACGATTCGTCGAACGGACGATAACGGAAATGATACTGGATGGACGCCAGTGAGCGCGAATGAGACGATCGTCAGCGACCAAACAAATACAATGGATGGACGCTATATTCCAACGGTTGTTCCAATGTCCAAAGAACTCACGAGTACAAAAGTACAAGGGCTTGTCCACGTGGAAACACCGAAGTTCGAAGGTAAGGGTGGGGATGTTACACCATCAAGCGAGAAGCCAATGCTCTTAGTTGATCCAAAGACTGGCAAGGCGCTTGGTGCAAGTGCTTCAGCGATGAAAGATGGAAAAGAAGTTGGAACGTACACGGTCGATGAAACGACGGGGAAAGTCACGTTTACACCGAATAAAGACTTCACAGGGACAGCGGAAACAATCGTTCTTCAAGTGATTGAAAAAGCAACAGGAAAAGCAATTGCTGGCTTGAAATATACGCCGACTGTAACGCCAGTCACTCCAACGGGAGAAGACGTAACTTCAACAGGTAAACAAGGAAAAGTTCAAACAGGAATTCCGAAGTTTACCGAGGGAGACGTGGAAGTTCCGTTGAAAGTCGACTCAGACCAACCAGCGAAATTTGTCGTAAATGGAACGGCAGTGGACGATACAACGATTGACGCGACAAAAGATGGCGCAAAAGTTGGAACGTATACGCTTGATTCATTAACTGGTGAAGTTACGTTCACACCAAACAAAGATTTTGTTGGAACACCAGACGCGGTGACGGTTCAAGTCAAAGATGAGAACGGAAAAGCTGCGACTGGGAAGTACACACCAACTGTGACGGCAGTAACGCCGACAGGAGAGGACGCAACTTCAACGGATGTTCAAGGAAAGACGCAAACTGCTAAGCCAACCTTTATAGAAGGGGATGCAGAAGTACCGCTAGATGATAGCGTACCAGCTACCTTCGAAGATGGAACGACTGAGAAAGTCATTGCGGGCGTTGGAACATTTACCGTAGCAGCGGACGGAACGATTACCTTTGTTCCGGAAGCGAGCTTTACAGGCGAAACGCCAGCGGTAACGATTCAACGTGTGGATATGAATGGAACAGTTGCAACAGCAAGCTACACAGCAACAGTGACGCCGGCACCAGTGGATCCCGTTAAACCTGAGGAACCGACGAAGCCTGAAAATCCAGCGCAACCTGAGGAACCTGTTAAACCAGTTGAACCGGCTGAGCCAGCTAAACCAGTGGAGCCAGAACAAGAAGCTCCACAGCAAACGGTTGTAGCACCAGCTGTTGAAGAAACAACTCAAACAGAATTACCAGACACTGGGACAACGGATGAGTTTGCAATCTTCAATGCAGCAGCTCTTAGCATTTTAGCTTCGTTAGGCCTTGTCGCGACTTCTCGTAAAAAAGAAGAACAAGAAGCATAATCGATAAATAACACAAAGCGTGAGACTAGAATTCCTAGTGTCACGCTTTTTTGACGTTGCAAAACTTTTCATATCAGAGTAGACTAGAATGGTACACACTGAAAAGGAGTGATTTGAATGAAGAAAATCGAACAAAAAGATTTATTCGAGTTGAAAAATGTAGGGCAACCTCTTGTCGCAGGAGATGCTTTCTTTTTTACAGAAACAAAAATGAACGAAAAGAAAAATACGTACGAGACAGCTATTTATAAGTACACAGCTGACGGCAATGTAGCGTATGGAGACGAAGGAACGGTGAATTCATCGCTGAAGGTTTCTCCAGACGGAAAATGGATTAGCTTTATCAGCAATGCCGGGGAAGAAAAGACGCCGGAGCTTAAAATCCAATCAGTTCAAGGTGGGAAAGCCGTCGCCTTAACAGAAGAGAAAAAAGGCGTGTCAGGATATGTGTGGGCAAAAGATAGTCAGTCGATTGTCTTCCAAACAACAAAACCAGAGGAAGAAGAGAAGAAAGAAGAGTTCCCTCAACCAATCGTCGTTGAAAAAACAACGTATCGTTTTGACGGTGGAACATTCTTACCAAACGACGAAGTTACACAAATCAAAAAAGTGGATGTCACTAAAAAAGAATGTACCACACTATTCGAGTCCAAAGAATCCATCGGACTTCGCGATGTATTGCATCATGAAACAACACTTGTAGTGGACCGCGATTTATCAAACGTTCGCTGGACACTAGACAGTGCAGAAGCGTGCTACGTAGATGTGACAACAGGAGACATTCATCCGATTCTTGAAGCTGGAACAGACGAGTCTTATCGCTATGTGTTAGATGCAAAAGACGGAGCAGTCCTACAATATAGTTCAGGAGAGCACGGATTCGTGACGCAAGCAGACTTAATCGTGAACTTCGATAGCACTCCAATTGCAGAAGGGCATATTTTAAACTTAACTTCAGACCTCGATGTGGAATGGGGCGACTGGCTCGTGGCGGATTTCCAACAAGCTGTGACAGGAGTTGCGCCACAATGGTTTGACGAAGAAAGCTTCTTAGCCTGCGCGAGCGTTGAGGGCAAAACTGTTCTTTACCGTTTATATTTAGACGGACGAGTGGAAAAAATCTTCGATGAACGCTTACACCTAACAGGGGCAACGATCATCTCTGAAGACGAGCTATTCATCACGTATTCAACAACAATTCTACCAAGCGTATTAGCGCGCTTAAACTTAACAACAGGCGAAATCACAGACCTTTATAATCCAAACGAAGCGTATTTAGCTGAACATATCGTTACAACGCCTGAACGTTTCACTTATAAAGGATACGACAACTGGGACATCCACGGATGGTATATGCCACCAGTAGAAAAAGCAGACAAGCATGCGGCAATTCTCTATGTTCACGGTGGACCACAAGTGGCTTACGGCGAAAGCTTCTTCCATGAAATGCAAGCACTCGCTGCAAAAGGCTACGGCGTGATTATGATTAACCCTCGCGGAAGTAACACATACGGACAAGACTTCGTGAAGAGTATTCTTGGTGACTACGGTAACCACGATTTCGACGACTTAATGATGGGGGTAGACTACATCTTAGAAACACACCCTGAAGTCGACGCGGACCAATTATACGTTGCCGGAGGAAGCTACGGCGGATTCATGACGAACTGGATCGTAACGCATACCGACCGTTTCCGTGCAGCCGTTACACAACGTTCAATCAGCAACTGGATTAGCTTCTACGGTACAAGCGACATCGGCCCATTCTTCGTGGAAAAACAATTGTTTGATGACATTAACCACACTCAACGCTTATGGGAAATGTCACCAGTCGCGCATGCGAAAAATGCGAAGACGCCATTACTAGTCTTACACGGACAAAGTGACTTACGTTGCCCACAAGAGCAAGGAGAACAAATGTATATGGCCATGCGTAAAAACAATGTGCCAACAAAAATGATTTTATTCCCTCAGTCTAGCCACGGACTATCTCGTCAAGGATTACCAAACCTTCGTCAAGCCCGTCTAAAAGCAATTACAGACTGGTTTGAGGAATTTTCAAAATAGATAGCTAATAGTCACTTTAAACAGTAGAAGTTGACTCACTTAACTAGCTATTGATTTCGAAGAATCAACGGATTTTATAATAGCTGTAATAGGAAAAGATTAAATGTGAATTAGCGGACGTTAGAATGAAGTTCTTACGTCCGCTTTGAACATTAAAGGGGAGAGACAATAGGCTCGACCCGGTCTCCTATTACAGCTATTATCAAAAAATCCGTAAAGATTCCGAGAAATCAAATCAAATTAAATAGGGTGAGTCGATATCGGCTCACCCATGTTGCTTAATTAGAATAATAAAGAGTAGAGTTTATTAGCCTAATTGAACAAATTTAAATGGCGTTGCATTTTCTCCACATTAGATTGCAACTGTTGAAGAGAAGCATTAAAGTCGTTCATCCACTCGGTTGAAACGACGGACATTTTTAACCGCGCTTCGTTTGTCATGCGAAGCAATGTTTCAAGCGACTGTAAAATGTCGTCGGATTCCTTGCCGACAAGTTCCGTTCGGTAAGTAGCAATCAACTGTTTACGGTCTGCTTGAAATTGTTCATACAGTAACCTGTCACAAGACGAACTTGAAAAACAAGTACGAGCAGTTCGGTTTTCCGTATTACAAATCATGATAATATTATCGGCATTCTGAAATCGTTGTTGATGGGGATCTTTGTTATTCGGATTGTCACATAACTCCATGGTTTGTGCCTGCACTCGAAACCACTTTAAGCATTTCTCTTCGGGGATACCAAAGCGTTCGAGGGCTCGTTGTTTAAAGTGTTTTGTGAGAGAATACTGTTGAAAATTCGCAAGTCCCATAGCGTACACCTCCTTTCTAAAATTTTCACCTATATTATACTCCTCACGCTAGAGAAAAACACGAAAAGAAGAGTAGATTTGTTGACGAATTTGAGGGAATACTGTATTCTACTAAAAGGAAAAAATTAATAGTGACCTGTAAAGGGATATGTGTTGACAGAATCTCTATTATTTGGTAGACTATTGGAGTTGAGAAAACAAGCAGAAGCATCCCGCTTCTCGCCTAAGTTGACAAGAGTCCTTGGGCTGATAGGAAATGTTCAAGTTTTAAAAAGACATTGGCAGCGGGAGTATTCTACTACTTCCGTTGCTTTTTTGCTTTTTTTCTCTCAAAAATTCTTGGAGGTGAATATCATAGCAAAAGATATGATGGTCAATGATGGAATTCGCGCTCGTGAGTTACGTGTTATTGACAATAACGGTGAACAAATTGGTGTTCAAACGAAAAACGATGCTTTACGTTTAGCAGAACAAGCTGGACTTGATCTAGTATTAGTTTCGCCAAACGCAAAACCGCCAGTTGCCAGAATCATGGATTATGGTAAGTATCGCTTTGAACAACAGAAAAAAGAACGAGAAGCTCGCAAAAACCAAAAAGTCATCAATATCAAAGAAGTGCGTCTAAGCCCTACAATTGATGAGAACGACTTTAATACGAAGTTAAAAGCGGCGATCAAGTTCCTTGAAAAAGGCGATAAAGTCAAAGCAAGCATTCGCTTCAAAGGTCGTGCCATTACTCATAAAGAGATTGGTCAAAAAGTTCTCGAGCGTTTAGCAGAACAAGTTTCTGAAATCGCAACAGTTGAACAAAAGGCTAAAATGGACGGACGAAGCATGTTCTTGATGTTAGCACCTAAGAATGATAAGTAAAAAAGTAACAGGAGGAAAGTCTCATGCCAAAACAAAAAACACACCGTGGTTCAGCTAAACGTTTCAAACGTACAGGTGGTGGAGGATTAAAACGTTCTCAAGCCTTCACAAGCCACCGTTTCCATGGCAAAACTAAAAAACAACGTCGTCACTTGCGTAAACAAACAATGGTTCACGCTACTGACATCAAACGTATTAAACAACAATTAAGTCAAATGCGTTAATTCAGCACGCAAACTATTACATTTTCGAACAGTCGCAAGAGACTGATAGACCAAGGAGGAATTAATTATGCCACGTGTTAAAGGTGGAACAGTTACTCGTCGTCGTCGTAACCGCGTTTTAAAATTAGCAAAAGGTTACTACGGAGCGAAATCAAAATTATTTAAAACAGCTAAACAAGCAGTCATGAAATCATATATGTATGCTTACCGTGACCGTCGTCAAAAGAAACGTGACTTCCGTAAATTATGGATCGCACGTATCAATGCGGCAGCTCGTTTAAACGGATTAAGCTACAGCAAATTAATGCACGGCTTAAAATTAGCTGGTATCGAAATGAACCGCAAAATGTTAGCTGACTTAGCAGTTAACGATGCAGCTGCTTTCACAGTATTAGCAGACAAAGCTAAAGAAGCATTAGCAAAATAATTTTATTTTCTAGATAATAGATCCACATTTGAGCCCCGTTAAACTCAATGTGAAGAATACCAAGAAAGAAATTGGAGGAAACAATCGTGCGTACAACATACATGGCTAAAGCTAGCACTACAGAACGTAACTGGGTTGTTATCGACGCTACTGATGTGCCATTAGGACGTCTTTCAGCTGTTGCAGCAAGCATTTTACGTGGAAAAAACAAACCAACATTTACACCTAACGTTGATACAGGTGATTTCGTAATCATCATCAACGCTGACAAAGTTGCCTTAACAGGTAAAAAAGCAACTGATAAAGTTTACTATCACCACTCAAACCACCCTGGTGGATTGACAGCTCGTACAGCTGGTGAATTACGTGCTAACAACTCTCGTAAATTAGTTGAATTATCAATCAAAGGCATGTTACCTAAGAACTCATTAGGTCGTCGTCAATTTACTAAATTACATGTTTACGGTGGAGCTGAACATCCACATGCTGCACAACAAGCAGCAGTAGTAGACATCCAATCACTAATCTAAGGAGGAAAAAGCATTGGCTCAAGCACAATACCGCGGCACTGGACGCCGTAAAAACTCAACTGCCCGTGTTATCTTAGTACCAGGGACAGGAAACATTACAATTAACAAAAAATCAATCGAAGAATACATCCCATTTGCTTACTTACACGAAGTAATCAAACAACCTTTAAACTTAACTGAAACTTTAGGTTCATACGACGTTTTAGTTAACGTTAACGGTGGTGGATTCACAGGTCAATCAGGAGCTATCCGTCACGGAATCGCTCGTGCATTATTAACAGTTGACCCTGACTTCCGTGGAGTGTTAAAAGCTGCTGGCTTATTAACACGTGACCCACGTATGAAAGAACGTAAAAAACCAGGCTTGAAAAAAGCTCGTAAAGCATCACAATTTAGTAAACGTTAAAACTTATTTAAACTTATTGAAAGCATTTCGTATCAAAAATACGGGATGCTTTTTCTGTTCACCCCAAATTTTTGTAACTAGGTGATACTTGAAATTAATACAAATTTGGTTGTTTTTGATAAATCTAAGCAACACTACATGATGAAGTGAAAGGGGATGAATCTTTGATAGTATTCACTTATTGTGAAATATGATATATTTATTAATTAGATGGATGAATACTTCTAGAGTTAAATATAGTATAATAGGGAC
>JABZYV010000054.1:0-6581 GCA_015264955.1 Streptococcus sp.
GTGTTTATGCAAATGAAGAAACTTATGAAATCGCAAAATTAGAAGAAAGACAATTAACAAGAGAAGAAGAAGCAAAATTAGAACCTTATGTTGAATTAACTCCTAATGGGTATGTTTTGAATGATAATCCGTATTCTGAAGAAATTAATAAGCTAGCTTTAAAGAAAATTGCTAGAGCTAATGAGTCTCTTTCTCTTTCTGGAGAAATAAAAACATTTGATTATTCTAATAAAACTGTAACAACTGCTTCGGCTTCTATGTTTGGTGTTGGCGGTACATATATTGAGTTTTATTGGAATTTTGCGAGGATATATTTAAATTCTTATACTGTTAATTTTCTTATTTATGTTTTAGAGACGTGGGTTTCAAATGTATTGATTACTTACACAGCTGCTGATATAATTTTTAATGCGTTTTTCGGTACTAATATACTTAGTGTTCGAGATGGGATTTGGTTTGACTTCAATTACTATTATGCAGCAATTGGAGGAATGGCAGCTCTTGCAACTAATAACCCTTATTTATTCCTCATATCTATTACAGCTTCGGGGTGGCAATAATGTTTAAAAAAGCAGTTTATGCTCTTAAAAAATCAACAAAAATTATAGGGATTGTACTAGCTGTGTATTATATTTATTCCTTTTATGATCCTTCTTTTCTATCAGATTTAAGGGCGCATAATGCTCTTTTAGGACTTTGGATAGGACATTTTTCATACTTTCTGTTATCGAAAAATCCAAGAGATTTATTTAAGGATTGGTGATAAAAGTTCTAGTTTTTATTACGGATGTTTAGTTGATTTTTATTATTTTAAAAATAATTCAAAAACCACCCTTTTTTTAGGGTGGTTTTAGGGTTTGTAGTTCTTGCAATCGGAAATTCTTGGTTCTTCTAAATTTCTATTACAGCAGTGGGGTGGCAATAATGTTTAAAAAAGCAGTTTACTCTTTTAAAAAATCATCAAACATTATGGGAATTATATTGTTTGTGATTTTAGGCTATTCTTTTTACGATTCTTCAGTTTTATTTAATCCTCATGTTCGTATGGTTTTTTTTGCTATATGGATAGGATATTTTTTATATTTCTTTTTATGGAAAAATCCAAGAGATAAATCTAGTGATGGTGATAAAAATGAGGTTTGATATTTTAAATATCAACGTTTAGTTAACTTTTATTATTAAAAAAATAATTCAAAGTGGGAGTCTGATGAACACCATAAGAAAAATAATAAAGGGATTTGTTGCTGTATTCATTCTTATTGGTTTGGTTATAGGTGGAATAAAAATCATGCAACAAGTTCAGTATAATGAAATGGTCAACACGGTCAAAAGTGAAGAAGTGCAAAATATTATTGAAGATAATTTAAAGCTAAGACATGAAGATGCTTTAAAGAGTGGAGATGTGATTCAATCCTATCAGATTGATATGGATTCCATTAAACATAGTCCAATGGGTGGGATTATCTTTAAAGTTTATATTAATAATGATAAACAGTTATACGTTCATTTTTTAATCAATAAAGATTTAAATAGTGGCAAATTAGTTCACCAGGGCGGAGGAACTTCTGAAAAATTCAGTGAATTGATTAGAAATCAAAAGTAGTGAATATGAGTTCGTAAACAAGAGAGTATAAATCATCGATAGTGATGAGATATACTCTTTTCTTAATTTATACGGAAGAATGCGTTTTTAGGAATAACCATTGGAAAATTCGAAACTATATAGATTTCCTTCTAGATTATGTGGAATTAGAATTTTCGTGGAAAGAAACGGGTTTATACATTTGAAATTTTTTTAAAGGTAGGAAAGGATTTCTAAAAAGGGGTTTGGAATTTTCCATAAAAAGCAATTCGAGCTTCAAAGTCCATTCTTAAAATAGAAGAGTGAAGAAAGAGTCGAATGGAGATGAAAATCATGATGATTTCAAACGGAAAAAAGAAATTCTTACTAGCGGCTGCGCTCGTTGGGTTTAGTGCTGCGGCGCTCGCGCCTACAAATGTGGTAAACGCGGATGAGATTTACTACGAGAATCAATATGGAGCCAATCAAAACTATCTTCGCTATGAAGCAGTAGATGGTCAGTTGAAGAGTGCGGAAGTTGTTAACAACCGTACATTTGATGAATTAGCGTATGAAGCTTCCGATAACTCATATGTGAAAGTGGACAACGGCGGAAGTGTGACGTTCACGGCGAAGGAAGGCGCTGATGGGTTAACGATGCGTTATTCTATTCCGGATGGAAAAGAAGGCGATGTTACGATTTATGTGAATGGTGAGCCTATGCGCACTTTCCACTTGGATTCGAGCTCTGCCTACCAATATGTGGATGGCAGCAATGTCTATGATACAAAGGCGACGGATCATAGTCATGCACGCTTTAGTTTTGATGAAGTCCATGGATTTTTCGGGAAACATGTGAATCCTGGAGACACAGTGACGATTGAAAATAAAGGTGTCGAATTGGCGCTTGATTTTGTGGAGTTAGAAAATGTACCTGCACCTATTCCTCAACCAGAAAATAGTATTTCAATCACAGATTCAGCGTATGGTGCAAAAGATGGACAAGATAGTACAGTTGCGTTTGAAAAAGCCCTAAAAGCAGCGATTGAACAAAAGAAAACTCTCTATATTCCAGTGGGAGAGTTCAAGATTAACAAAAAGATTGATTTTACCGCTGACGGCTTAACGATTACAGGGGCAGGAATGTGGTATTCGAAATTGAATTTCACAACGAATGAAAATGGAAAAGGTGGATTCGAAATTGGCCATGATTCCAATCGATTGACGTTTAGCAACTTTGCGATGACATCAGCCTTAACGTCACGTTATGACTATTTAAAAGATAAGGCTCAGTACAAAGCCTTTGCGGGAAGTTTCGGTAAAGATTCAAGAATCGACCATATGTGGATTGAACACTTCGAATGTGGAGCTTGGATTGGCGACTATGCCTCAATAGGTATGAGATACACGGATCATTTGGTGATTGAAAATAGCCGTATCCGCAATAACTTAGCGGATGGGGTGAACTTTACGCAAGGTACACGTAATTCTGTAGTGCGTAACTCGAATATCCGTAACAATGGGGATGACTCGCTAGCGACGTTCTCAAGTAGTATTCACACTAAGGAATATGCGGAGAATAATTCATTTGAACATAATACGATTGAACTTGGTTGGAGAGCTGGTGGTGTTGGTATTTTCGGCGGAAAAAATCATAAAGTAACGAATAACTTGATTAAAGATAGTCGTGGTGGTGCTGGAATTCGTGTGTCAACGGTCTTTGCGAATGAAGGCTTTGGACTCGGGTTTGATGATAATAACGAGATTTTAATTAAGGATAACATGATTGTAAATTCAGGGACGACGAATGATTTCTATTGGCCTCATTCAAAACCTCGTAGTAACATCGACTTTGAAGAAACATTTGGACCTATTAAAGGCATTACGGTGCAAAACAATGTATTCGTGAACCCGGTGTATACGGATGAGGCGATTACGCATGCCGATGTGGAATTAGATGGAAAAATAAACATCATTAATTCAAACGTTCAAGGAAATACTTCTTCGGATCCTTATAAGGTAGATGCAAGCATGAGCCATTCTGTTGAAAATGGGAAAGAAGTGTACAACTTTACGTACGGAAATCAACCAACCTTCCTTCCAGAGAACAGCACGGCGTTTGAGCGTGACTACAACTATCGTGGCGAGCGCGAAGTGGACGGACATATTATTCGTCTGTGGGAACATAAATAAATATTGAAGAAAAAAAGCATTGCTGGCTTTCCGGAACTGACCCCAAAAAGTGAAAATTTAATAAAAAGACACCTCCATGTGGATTTGATTATATTGTGCCAAATCCAACTTGGAGGTGTTTTTATTTAGTTCTCATTTACGGGGGTCAGTGCCAAAAAACACTTGACTTAATTAATGAAAAGGGTCATACTATGTTCAAGCGAATACTTGAATGATATTGAGGTAAGAATATGATTAAAAAAGATACTTGTGAAATTTATTGTTATGACGAAGAAAAGGTCAATCGAATACAAGGTAATTTACAGACAGTAGATATTTCTAGTGTTGCCCAAATATTAAAAGCTATTGCAGATAAAAATAGAGCAAAAATTACCTATGCATTGTGTCAAGATGACGAACTGTGTGTGTGTGATATTGCAAATATTATAGGTGTTACGGTTGCAAATGCCTCTCATCACCTACGAACGCTCCATAAGCAAGGGATTGTTAAGTTTCGAAAAGAGGGAAAACTTGCATTTTATTCATTAGATGATGAGCATATCAGACAAATTATGATGATTGCATTGGCACTTAAGAAAGAGGTGAAGATCAATGTCTAGTGGGAAAGCAAAACAGTTCGAAGAAGAAATGAAAGCCTATCGTGTTCAAGGATTTACTTGTACTAACTGTGCAGCCATTTTTGAAAATAATGTTAAAGAACTTCCCGGTGTTCAGGATGCGAAAGTAAATTTCGGAGCATCTAAAGTTTATGTTAAAGGGACGACAACCATTGAAGAATTAGAAAAAGCAGGAGCATTTGAAAATTTAAAAATTCGAGATGAAAAAGAACAAAGGGTAGAAGGAGAACCTTTTTGGAAGCAGAAAGAAAACATTAAGGTATATATATCAGCTCTTTTACTTGTAGTTAGCTGGTTCTTAGGAGAGCACTATGGTGAAGAGCATGTTCTACCGACAATTGGTTATGCAGCGTCCATTTTAATCGGTGGATATTCGTTATTTATTAAAGGTCTCAAAAATTTAAGCAGATTAAATTTCGATATGAATACGCTTATGACTATTGCCATTATAGGAGCTGCAATTATTGGTGAATGGGGTGAAGGGGCAACCGTTGTTATCCTATTTGCGATTAGTGAAGCGTTAGAGCGTTATTCAATGGATAAAGCACGTCAATCTATTGAATCTTTAATGGATATTGCCCCAAAAGAAGCGTTAATTCGACGAGGCAATGAAGAAATGATGATTCATGTTGATGAGATTCAAGTTGGAGACATCATGATAGTTAAGCCCGGTCAAAAGTTAGCAATGGATGGAATAGTGGTTAAAGGTACATCGACATTAAATCAGGCTGCGATTACAGGTGAAAGTGTTCCAGTAACGAAAATCACAAATGATGAAGTATTTGCAGGAACCTTGAATGAAGAAGGGTTACTTGAGGTTAAAGTAACAAAACGAGTTGAAGATACCACTCTTTCAAAAATCATTCACTTGGTAGAAGAAGCCCAAGCAGAACGGGCCCCCTCTCAAGCGTTTGTCGAGAAATTTGCAAAATACTATACACCAGCTATTGTCATACTAGCTCTTTTAATTGCAGTAGTTCCACCATTATTTGGCGGAGACTGGAGCCAATGGATTTATCAAGGATTAGCTGTATTAGTGGTTGGTTGTCCTTGTGCCTTAGTAGTCTCAACTCCAGTTGCTGTGGTTACAGCAATAGGAAATGCAGCGAAAAATGGTGTATTAATTAAAGGTGGTATCCATTTAGAAGCAGCAGGACACTTAAAAGCGATAGCCTTTGATAAAACAGGAACATTAACCAAAGGGATTCCAGCTGTAACAGACATTGTGACATATGGTAGAAATGAAAATGAATTAATAACCATAACATCAGCCATTGAAAAAGGATCGCAGCACCCTCTTGCTTCAGCGATTATGCGAAAAGCAGAAGAAAATGGATTAAAATTCAATGAAGTAACAGTAGAGGATTTTCAATCCATTACAGGTAAAGGCGTTAAAGCCAAAATAAATAATGAAATGTATTATGTGGGAAGTCAAAATCTTTTTGAGGAATTACACGGAAGCATTTCAAGCGATAAAAAAGAAAAAATTGCCGATATGCAAACTCAAGGTAAAACGGTGATGGTGTTAGGAACAGAAAAAGAAATTCTTTCGTTTATTGCCGTAGCCGATGAAATGAGGGAATCGTCTAAAGAAGTTATCGGCAAGTTGAACAATATGGGAATCGAAACAGTGATGCTAACAGGCGATAACCAAAGAACGGCAACAGCCATCGGAAAACAAGTTGGTGTTTCGGATATTAAAGCTGACTTACTTCCAGAAGATAAGCTTAATTTTATTAAAGAACTTCGAGAAAAACATCAAAGTGTGGGGATGGTCGGAGATGGCGTGAATGATGCTCCAGCCCTTGCGGCATCTACCGTTGGTGTAGCAATGGGTGGTGCTGGAACTGATACAGCTTTAGAAACGGCTGACATCGCCTTAATGTCTGATGATTTGAGTAAATTGCCATATACAATAAAATTAAGTCGTAAGGCTTTAGCAATCATCAAGCAAAACATTACCTTCTCTTTGGCGATTAAATTAGTGGCATTACTTTTGGTCATGCCCGGTTGGTTAACACTTTGGATAGCGATATTTGCTGATATGGGAGCAACTTTACTTGTAACATTAAACAGTTTACGCTTATTGAAAATCAAAGAATAGGTTCTAAAATGGGTGTCAACAATCGGGTGCGATCATTGAAAACAATGTTATCCTTCAAAAGGGATATTAACAGGAAATATACAACTAAAGGACGCTTTAACTGAGC
>JABZYV010000054.1:6590-6906 GCA_015264955.1 Streptococcus sp.
AAAAGTTAGACAGAAAATCTAACTTTTGGGGTGTTTTTATTTAATTCTCATTTCCGGGGGTCAGTGCCAAAGAATATGAAGTTTGGGCAAGAAAACATAATATCAAAACAATGGCAGATTCAAGAATTAAATTAAGAGAACAAGGCATTAATTCCATTACCCAGCTCGATGATCTAATCAAAAAATCTGCCGATGATAGACAAGATTTGTTAGATAAAATAAAGAACATTGAAACTAAAATGAAGAGTTTATCTCAAGATATGGAAAATATAAATACTATAAATAAGTATCGTGAAATCTATAAATACCACAAGAA
>JABZYV010000055.1:0-6308 GCA_015264955.1 Streptococcus sp.
GTATGCACGTGTACTTTGATGATTTCATCGTCCGCTACAACTAGTAAAGAATCTCCAAGTTCGTTTAAGTAGTTACGGAAAGTATCATAGTCAAATGTATCTACGACAGTTTCGCCTTCACCGATTTTCACCATGATTTCAGTACAGTAACCGAATTTGATGTCGCCTGTTGATACGTGTTCATAGTCAACGCCTGCTTCGTGGTGAGCCACTGAAGTTAAATCGATTTTATTGCTTTCTAATGCATGTACAGGAACTGCTTCTCCTGTTAATGCTTCGAAGAATCCGTTGTAAATGAATACAAGACCTTGACCACCTGAATCCACTACGCCAACTTCTTTTAATACTGGTAATAAATCTGGAGTTTTCGCTAATGCTTTTTCAGCACCACGTAAAACAGATCCCATTACTTCGATGATGTCGTTTGAAGTTTCTAATTTGCGAACACCACGTTTAGCTGATTCACGAGCAACAGTAAGGATTGTACCTTCTACAGGTTTCATAACCGCTTTATAAGCAGTTTCCACACCGTTCGTAAATGCTTGCGCTAATTCTTCACCAGTGATTTCATCTTTACCGACAACGGCTTTAGAGAAACCACGGAATAATTGAGATAAGATAACCCCTGAGTTCCCACGAGCACCCATTAATAATCCTTTTGCTAAATCTTGTGCTAAATCACCTACAGTTGTTGCTGTAGAGTTCGCAACACGTTCCGCACCAGATTTGAATGAGAGCATCATGTTTGTCCCTGTGTCTCCATCTGGTACTGGGAATACGTTTAATGAGTTTACGAATTCTGCATTTTCAGATAAACGCATTTCACCGATTTCCACCATTGCGCGGAAATCTTGAGCCGTAATAGTTTTCATAGTTGCCATATTATTCTTATTTCCTCCTGACTAGAATCAACAAGCATTACGCTTCGATGATTTTAACTCCTTGAACATAGACATTCACTGTATTTGCAGCAAATCCTAACATTGTTTCTAAGTTATATTTCACTTGTTCTTGAACGTTTCTACAAATCGCAGAAATCTTAGTACCATAACCTACAATAATGTAGACATCCACTGCAACACCATCGTCTTCTTGACGAATCACAACTCCACGAGTGAAGTTTTCTTTCTTCAAGATTTCATTAAAGTTGTCGCGGATTTGATTGCGGCTTGCCATACCAACAACACCATAGTTATCCGTAGCGGCCCCACCAACAACCGTTGCAATCACTTCATTGCTAAGTTCAATTTGTCCATTTTCTGTTTGAATTTTTACTGTCATACAAATACCTCCCTTAAATGTATAAAGGTGTCTGTCTAATTTTTAGACAGATTGACACATTATTTCTATACTATAATATCATATTCCAAGCGGTTTACCTAGCCTTTTACCAATTTTTAACCCTCTTAGAAACTCATTAACCTGCTCGCTTGCAATCTAAGGTCAACTATGCTAAATTATTTAAGTATATGATTTAGTTCAAAATTATATCAGCTGATAATGAATTAAATAAAGGAGGAGAATAACAATGGCTAAAGTATGTTATTTCACTGGACGTCGTGCTGAAACAGGTAACACTCGTTCTCACGCTATGAACGCTAACCGTCGTACTTGGAAACCAAACTTACAAAAAGTTCGCGTTTTAATCGATGGCAAGCCTAAAAAAGTATGGGTTTCAACTCGTGCATTAAAATCAGGTAAAGTAGAACGTGTTTAATACAGAGCACTATTAAAAAGAGCTTAGGCGATATCCCTAAGCTCTTTTTGTTTATCTAAAAATAAATAAGCCGAAGGCTTAAAACAATAGCTAATGAATACTACTCGCATTCCAAGCCGCTTGACGTTCTGGATAGCGGACATCATTGTAATGGTACCGGCAGGAGCCTATGGTCTCCTTGCCTACCAAGCTTCAAACCAAGGCTAAGCGACCAGTCGCTAACCCTTGGTAATTCACATTGGTTACTTCTCCATTACAATGACCGCTATCCTCCTCAAGCAGCTTTTCATGCTTTATGATTTAACCGCAATTGTTTTAAGCCTTACTTTATAAAAAGAGCTTGGGAATCGCCTAAGTTTTTTATCTGCTTTAAACAAGTGCTCCTTTACCTGAGATTAATGCCAGGAAACCAAGGGACCATGGGTATCTGGTGATCTAAAATTAAAATTACTTTTCCTTACTAATTCTATTACTAGCCAATATAGTATAAATTAAATAACCAATAAAAATGATAATAAAAGTAACATTAATTTTTAAAACAAAATAGAGATTTAACAAATTTGCGAATGCATGAAATAATATACAGTACCACACAGATTTCGTTTGACGGTAAAGAAGCCCTAAAACAAAACTTAAAAATAATGTATATATAAAAAATAAAATAAAAGGAAATCCTTGATGACTTTCTCCAACTATAAACCATAAAGGCAGATGCCATATTCCCCAAATTGATCCTACAATCAAATTAGATTGCCAATAAGTATATTTTTTATCAAGTAACGGCTGTAATATTCCTCTCCATCCTAATTCTTCATGTCCACCACCAAAAAAAATTAGTTGTATAAAGAATAATGGCATCAAATAAATTGATACTCCATTTAATTCTAAGGAAGATACAGAAAATAGTATCAAAATTGCTAACATATGAATAATGAAATAAATACTACTATTATCTCTCTTATTAAATAAAAAATGTTTAAATTTTACATTTTTACTTCTCAAATATAATCCACTTGCAATAGCTGGTCCAAGTGCACCCACTATATGTAATATTCTTCCTATAAACGTTTCTAACCCCAAAATATCAGATTGTGTTAATACGGAAAGAAGTCCCCAAGCTATATAAGTAATTCCAAATGTATAACAAAGATAATTTTTTAAATTCTTTTTATCAATTTCTGTCATTTTATCATCCTTATCTTGATTAATTTATATCTAATATTTTTTCTGCTTCTTAGTTGCTCTCGCTTTAAAACTAACCATATTCTATCACAAAAATGCAAAAAGCCTTACAATCAAGGTTTTTCATTATACATTTGTTACAAGATTTTTTATACTTTTACCAACAAAACTACACATTCAGCGTGGCGCGACTCAGAGGTTAGATAAAAGTGCTTTTTTGAGTTAACTTTCAAAAAAATGGAGTTTGTGAAAAGGCTATAAGGTAGCGCTTTGAAGGCTTCTCAACAAAATGAAACCTATTTACATCATTTACAAATTCTGAAGTTTGTTGGATTTTTCAACCTTCAGAAAAAGCTTGGCAGTAAGAAATATAGAGTGCATCAGAATGAAAACAACAGCGGACGTAAAAATTCCAAAATTCACTTATAAGTGAATTTCGGGATTTCGACTGTCTTTGTGAAAAAGAAAAAACATCGCACAAAATTGTGCGATGTTTTGTTTTATCTCCAATGATCTCGGGTTTGAGCAACTAGGATGAGTCCTTTTGTAAAGGAGATGGTCATCTTGTCACTTGTAAACTCATTGCTGACGAGGGCCACTGGGTATGCGTAGCTTTTTGAATCGAGTGTGTATTTCACATCAACGAGGGTTACATTTTCCACAGGAGTCATACTAATAAAGGAAAGGTACTTCGTAAAGTCCATCTTTTCAATCGTGTATGTGCCTGGCTGGATGAAATTCACGACATTCGTTGCATCCTCGAACACCACGTATGGAATGAGCGGTGCTAAGTCTGGTCGCATCATCGTCCATAAGGTGCTAATTGCGTGGTCCACGCGCCCGCCAAAGGAACCGAGTACATGAATCGGTGTTCCTTCGTAATGCTCCTTTACCCATAATAAAGCTGCCTCAAAATCAGTATCGTCTTTTTCAGAAGGGAGCTGGACAACAGTGCCCGCCGCTTCATGAATCAAGTCGCGCTGTTCTTTTGTGACAGAATCAAAGTCCCCAATCGCTACTTCCATGGGAAGGTGCTGGTCTAATAACCGAAGAGCGCCACCGTCGACGCCGACAAAACGGAAGTCTTCATAAGCCTTTCCGTATCGATTTTCTAAGAGCGCCTTGATGTCCTCTTTCGTATTTGGTCCTCCCAAGACAATCACAACTTCCATCTTCGTCCCTCTTATGCTTCTTTGATTGAATCAATCGCAGCTTTGATATCTTCTGCGTAGTATACATATGAACCGGCAACGGCAACGTCTACCCCTGCTGCAGAGCAAAGTTTCGCTGTTTCGCCGTTCACTCCGCCGTCCACTTCGATTAAGTAGTGGTAGCCTTTTTCTTCGCGTAACGCTACTAATTCACGCACTTTATCTAATGTTTCTGGAATGAATGATTGACCGCCGAATCCTGGGTTTACTGTCATTACTAATACTAAGTCCACTTCGCTTAAAACTGCTGAGATGGCACTTACTGGTGTTCCTGGGTTAATTACAACACCTGCTTTTACACCTTCTGCTTTAATCGCTTGAAGCGCGCGGTGAATATGTGGCGTTGCTTCCACGTGAACAGAGATGTAGTCTGCTCCTGCTTTTGCGAATTGTGGAATGAAGCGTTCTGGATTTTGTACCATTAAATGGCAATCTAATACTAAATCAGTCACAGGACGTAATCCTTCAACGATGTTTGGTCCTAATGTTAGGTTTGGAACGAATTGTCCGTCCATGGCATCGATATGAATCCAGTCTGCTCCTAATTTTTCGACTTTCTTAACGTCTTCTCCTAGTGTTGCAAAATTTGCGCTTAAAATTGATGGTGCTACTTTCATGTTCTGTCTCCTCTATCTACTTTTTTCGTTTATAAACTGGTTTTCTTTGGTCCAGTTCCTCGTAAAAACTCAAATAATGGTCGTATCGCTCTTGCCAAATGTCTCCTGATTCCACTCCTGCAATCACAGCGCAGTTTGGCTCATGTTGGTGCGAACACTCTCTGAATTTACATTCATGCTCTACTTCGACAAACTCTGGGAATAAATGCGGTAAGTCCTCTTTTTCAATCTCCATAAAATCAACCGTACTGAATCCCGGTGTATCCGCAATCCACACGCCTTCGATTTCATGAAGCGATACGTGACGAGTCGTATGACGTCCCCGCCCTAACGCATTCGAAATCTCTCCCGTTTCTTGGTTTAATTCTGGAATCATCTCGTTCAGCAAGGTGGATTTCCCAACCCCGGACTGCCCTAAGAAGATGACCTTCTCACCACGCAAGCTCTCTAAGAGCGGTGTCTTGTCCTTCATGACTTCCTGTCCGAAATAAACCGGATAACCGATTTTTTCATAACGCGCCTTAATGTCCACAAGACGTGCCATTCCTGCTTCATCTAGCAAGTCGGTCTTCGTAATCATAATGACCGGATGCACATCCAAGCCTTCCAAATATACGAGAAATCGGTCGACAAGATGCGCCGAAAATTCTGGTTCGACAGCCGACATCACGATAATCCCAACATCCACATTGGCAACAGGCGGTCTCATGATGGCATTCTTTCGCGGCAAGATTTTCGTTAGCGTCCCTTCTTGCAAGTTACTACTCTCGAACTCCACCACGTCTCCAACGAGTGGCGACTGGCCTCTTTTGCGAAACACTCCACGTGCACGCGTTTGATAGATGACTCCATCCGATTCGATGTAGTAGAACCCGCTCAACGCTTTAATAATAATTCCTTGAGTCATAGGTACTCCTTCAAAGTAAAGATACTTTTATTATATAGTGTACGTCAACACATGACAAATGACTTGAAGAAAAAAGCATTACTGGAGGCACTGACCCCCGTAAATGAGAATTAAATAAAAACACCTCCAAGTTGGATACGGTGGTATTATTGTCAAGAAAATAGAATAACAAGCTATAAGACTGTCGAAATAGGTGGCTTTTAGGATTTTAAAAGAAATCAGTTCTATAATAAATTAAAAATCGTGTTGGTAGAAAAATCGTCTACTTCTACCAACACGATTTTACAAAGAGCCAGTACTTACATCTCTTTTTCTCCTGTAAAACTATTGTATCTTGATACTTTAAGGAGTTTCAATCATTCGATCTGTTAACCGTTATTTTTTTGGATCTAAACTTAATAACATCGCATTAATGGCGACGATGACTGTTGACACAGACATTAGGATTGCTCCTAATGCAGGGCTTAATGTGATACCAATAGGAGCCAAAATTCCTGCAGCTAGAGGGATAGCTATAAAGTTATAACCAGCTCCCCAAAATAGGTTTTGTTTCATTTTACGAGTTGTTTTGTGTGCTAATTCAATGAATGATTCAATATCTCCTGGATCGGACTGAGTCAAGATGACATCAGCTGAATCCAATGCAACTTGAGTTCCAGCACCTATAGCTATAC
>JABZYV010000056.1:0-5899 GCA_015264955.1 Streptococcus sp.
ACCAGATGTTTCTTATCCTAGCGATGTTTATGAACACCAAGGGATCTTATCATTAGTGAAAGAACTCTCTATTAAAGATGGGAAGTTGTATCAAACTCCTGTTAAAGGAATCGAAAAACTTCGTCAATCTTCGCTTCCATTTAATAAATATATTAAAAACACTTCAAATTGCTATGAGTTAAACCTTAAATTAGAAGGCGATATGATTCATGAACTTGTTCTATTCTCAGACAAGGATGGCAATGGACTATCCCTCATCTTTAATCTTGTAGATGGTGAGGTTGTAGTTGATCGTAGTAAAGTTGGAGAAGCCTTTGCTACAGAATATAGTAGTGTTCGTACAGCACCAATTGCTCCAGCAGACACTACAGCGCGTATCTTTATTGATAATTCTGTCTTTGAAATCTTTATTAATGATGGAGAAATGGTCTTTTCTGGTCGTGTCTTCCCACGCCCGGATCAAACACATATTTCAATCTTACAAGGTGATCCAACAGGGGTCTATTATCCACTACTTTCATTTACAAATCCAAACTAAAAAAAGAAGATCCGATAGGATCTTCTTTTTTATGCTTCAACTAATCGGTGAATCCATTTTCCAGAAAAGACTCTTCGTAATCCAATAAAGGCTTTACATAACTCTTCAGCACCAGCACAGATAACAACTAATTGTACTGGGAAGTGCCATACTGCGGCAGCAAGTAACGCTAAAGGCACTCCTATTAGCCAAACACAAGCCATCTCGAGTTTCATGCCGTACTGCGTATCTCCACCACCTCGAAGAATCCCCACCAAGATAATTGAGTTTAATGTTTTAAATACGAAAATCACACCCATAATTTGGAGTAATTGTTGACCGATAAGGAACACTTCAGGACTTAGATGAGCAAACATCAATAGTGTCCAATGTGGTGTTAGGCTTTGAATTCCACCAATGACCACTCCAACAACAAGGGAAATTGTAACAAAGCGTTTTGCTTCTTTTTGCGCTTGTTCGACTTCATTACGTCCAACTCGGTTTCCAAGCATAATACTACAGCTACTACCAATTCCTCGAACAAGAATAAACGATAGATTTTGAACAGCTACAGCCACTTGAATCGCTGCTGTCGCTTGTGTTCCAACCATAGCGTATGCTGCATTGTAGAAAACTTGTCCAAGAGCCCAGAACGTTTCATTAATAATAACTGGATAAGTTGTAATCCAATAATTCATCCATAAGCCTTTTGAAATATGATGCCAATAGCGACCGATTGGTAGTCGGATTGGTCCACTGTATGAAAATACCACACCAAAAAGAACACTCACTTCAACAACACGAGCGATTAATGTCGCTACTGCTGCACCGACAACACCAAGAGCAGGTACACCGAATTTCCCAAAAATAAATACATAGTTAAAGACGGCGTTCGTCACAAAGCTACAAATTGTTGCAATAAGAGGAACCTTGGGACTTCCAGTCGTGCGAAGAGCGTTTGTCATCGCAAAACTCCACGCTGTAAATACATAACTTAAAGCAGCCACACGTAAGTAATCCCCGCCGGCCTGAATCACCAGTGGATCTTTTGTGAAAATATGTAGAATTTCATATGGGAATAATACTCCAAGAAGCATGAACACAACGCTGACAACTGTTGATAAAATCAGTGACATTTGATTGACTTCTTGAACCTTGTGCGTATTTTTGATTCCCCAATATTGCGAAAACAGTACTGCCGAACCTGTATGAATCCCAAAGCAAATTAATGTGAATAAGAAAAATACTTGGTTTGCAAGCCCAACACCCGCGATACTAGCATCTCCAAGAGAGGAAATCATAATTGTATCTAGCGTATTCAAAAATGACGTTAATAAGCTTTGTAGCGATACCGGAATTGCGATTGCAAGCATTTGTCTATAAAAATGTTTGTTTTCTTTTTCCATTACTATCTCCTTTCTTTGAAATTAAAAGGGCGCTATTAACGCCCTTTTACAACTCATTATTTTTCTTCTTCGTTAAGGTTTAGAACAGACATGAAGGCTTCTTGTGGAACTTCAACAGAACCCACTTGCTTCATCCGTTTCTTCCCTTCTTTTTGTTTCTCTAACAGTTTACGTTTACGAGAAATATCCCCACCGTAACATTTTGCAAGTACGTTTTTACGTAATGCTTTAATGTTTGTACGAGATAAAATCTTATTCCCAATCGCTGCTTGAATTGGAACTTCGAATTGTTGACGAGGAATCAGTTTTCTAAGCTTCTCTGTAATTGCCTTACCACGATTATAAGCAAATTCTTTATGCACGATAATACTTAAGGCATCGACTACTTCACCATTTAACATGATATCCATCTTCACAAGGTTGCTTGCACGGTATCCGATTAAATCGTAATCAAGAGATGCATATCCTTTTGTGCTTGATTTTAATGAATCAAAGAAATCAAAAATGATTTCTGAAAGTGGCATTTCGTAAATCACGTTAACACGATACTCATCTAGATAATCCATAGTCACAAACGTTCCACGTTTACGTTGGCAAATATCCATTACGCTACCTACGTACTCGTTTGGCACCATGATAGATGCTTTTACGTAAGGTTCTTCAATGGATTGTACACTTGATTGGTCTGGCATTTCTGCAGGGTTAGATACCACCACTTCTGTACCGTCAGTCTTTTGTACATGATAAATTACAGACGGTGCTGTTGTAATCAAGTCTAAGTCAAATTCACGCTCTAAACGTTCTTGAATAACGTCCATATGGAGTAATCCTAAGAATCCACAACGGAAACCAAATCCGAGCGCTTGAGAAGTTTCTGCTTCGAATTGAAGCGCCGCATCGTTTAATTGTAATTTTTCTAATGCATCACGTAAGTCGTTATATTTTGAAGAATCGATTGGATATAAACCGCAGTACACCATCGGATTCATTTTACGGTATCCGTCTAACGGTTCAGCTGCAGGGTTGTTCGCTAAAGTAACAGTATCCCCCACACGAGTATCTTGGATTGTCTTAATCGAGGCGGTAATATAACCAACATCACCAACCATTAAGTAATCACGGCTGATTGGTTTTGGAGAGAAAATCCCGACATCCACTACATCAAAAGTCTTTCCATTACTCATTAATTGAATCTTATCGCCAGGTTTAACAATACCGTTTTGAATACGGACATTTAAGACAACCCCACGATACGCATCATAGACTGAGTCAAAAATCAGCGCTTGTAATGGTGCTTCTAAGTCTCCAGTTGGTGCAGGAACCTTTTCTACAATTTGTTCTAAGATTTCTGGAATCCCAATCCCAACTTTAGCACTGGCAAGAACGGCCTCACTTGCATCAATCCCGATCACATCTTCTATTTCCGTACGCACACGTTCAGGGTCTGCTGCAGGAAGATCAATCTTATTGATAACTGGTAAGATTTCTAAGTCGTTATCGATGGCTAAATACACATTTGCTAATGTTTGTGCTTCAATCCCTTGAGCCGCATCCACTACAAGAATCGCACCTTCACAGGCCGCTAAGCTTCGTGATACCTCATAAGAGAAGTCCACGTGCCCTGGAGTGTCGATTAAGTGGAAAATATACTCTGTACCGTCTTTTGCATCATATGTTAATTCGACGGCATTTAATTTAATCGTGATCCCACGTTCTCTTTCAAGATCCATTGAGTCTAATAGTTGGTCTTGCATTTCACGGTCAGCAACAGTATCAGTCGCTTGCAAAATACGATCGGCCAACGTTGATTTCCCGTGGTCGATATGCGCAATAATCGAGAAGTTTCGAATGCGCTTCTGTCTTTCTTTCATTTCTTCTAAATTCATGAATAACTCCTTAATACACTACTACATTAAAATTCAAATCATTCTATCAAACTACAATAATAATGGCAAGAACAATTCAGCTAAGTATAAGAAAATAAAGAATCCTAATACGTCTGTAGCTGTTGTTACAAAAATCGTTGATGAAATGGCTGGGTCTAGATTTAGTTTCTTCAAAAGTAAAGGTACGAAGAATCCGAAGAACGCCCCTACCATTAAGTTCATCGCCATCGCTAAAATGACGATAATCGATAAGAAAAAGTTTTGATATGGGATGTAGAGAGCAATCGCTGCAAAAATCCCTGTGATAATTCCGTTGACTAATCCAAGCCAAATTTCATTTAATACATACTTCTTGTCTTTTTCCCACGTTAATTGTCCAATCGCTACCTCTTGGATCACGAGTGCTAATGTTTGAGAAGCTGAGTTCCCACCCATCCCGGTAATAATTGGCATTGCTACAGCAAGAACTACTACTTGTTCAATCGTGCCTTGGAATAAACCGACAACCGCACTCGCCATAAAAGCAGTTATTAGGTTAATTAAGAGCCAAGGTGTCCGTTTTTGAATCGATTCTTTAAAAGGTCCACCGATTCGTTCTGTTCCTTCAACCCCGCTGATTAATAACATATCTTCGTGGTGCTCTTCTTGCAAGACGTGAACGATATCATCGATTGTGATGATCCCAAGTAACACATTTTGCTTATTGACTACTGGTACAACAGATAAGTCGTACTTCGTTGAAATACGAGCCACTTCTTCTTGGTCTTCTTCTGGTAAAACAGAGATGATATTCGTATGCATAACGTCATGCAAACTCTCGTCTAAATCGTGTGTAAATAGATCGCGAATATCAATCCAACCAATTAATTTTCGTTGTAAACTTGTGACAAAAATAATATTAATAACCTCTGAGTTTGGAGAAATCTCTCTTAATTTAGATAGCGTTTCTTCTACCGTTAAGTGTTCTTTCACTGTAATGTACTCAGTGGTCATAATCCCTCCGGCAGTATCCGGAGCGTAATTTAACATCGTTTGAATATCATCTTGAGAACTTTGTTTCATCATTTTGATGTAACGTTTACGGATTCCAACTGGTAAATTCCCTAAAATATCCACGACATCATCGTTTGACATTTGTTGGAATAGTAAAGCTACCCGTCTAAATGGGAGTTTCTCAAGCATTCGTAATTGGAATTCAGGTTCAGCAACTTCTAAGATTGATGCTAATCTAGTATTTGAGATAGAGAACATGAAATTCTTTAAAACATCATCATCCACTTCTTCTAACGCCAAGGCGATATCAATCGGATAACTCTCATTAAAAAGCTCTCTAATTTTCTTTACGTCTTTATTCGACACAATTAAAGCTATATTATCTTTCATGACTCTTCTCCTTTCTTTTCCAATAGTACTAGTATAGCATAATTACCGTTCTATCAACAATTCACAAGTAGAAAAAGTTACGTTATAATATAAGAAAATCACTTAGGAGGTTTCCTATGAAAACGAAAGAAGAATGGATTAAAGAATTAGACTTGGAACCGCATGTGGAAGGTGGTTATTTCAGACAGACATATAAAGCAATTGAAACAGTAGAATTACCTGATGGGCGGATTCGTTCACTCTCTACCTCAATTTTGTTTTTATTAACAAATCAAAACTCATCTCATTTCCATTTACTTTCTTCTGATGAAATTTGGTACTATCACTTCGGTCATGCGCTTACCGTGCATATGATTCACCCAGATGGTACATATGTAGCGGTTGAGATTGGACCTGGAAACGGACAAAAACTCCAATTTACAGTTCCTGCTGGAGTCGTCTTTGGATCTACTATTGAATCGGACAACGAAGAAGAATTTGCGATTGTGAGTTGCAGCGTTACTCCTGGTTTTGAATACGATGACTTCAAACTGTATACACAAGACGAATTATTAGAAAAGTATCCTGAGCACGAAGAAATTATTCGTCGTCTTGCTGTTACTTCAAAATAAGCAAAAAAAGAACTTAGCAATTTGGGGACTGACCCCAAAAAGTGAGAATTTAATAAAAACACCCTAGGGCTACCGTCTCCGGTATTCAACCGGAGA
>JABZYV010000057.1:0-5690 GCA_015264955.1 Streptococcus sp.
CTATAAATGAAATTAATGCTTCAATAGAAAAATGTGATCCTCGACCCAAAAGCCACAACCAAAGACTAAATAATACCACGATGACAACTAATGCTCGTAGAATCCAAAGCAATATTTTTAATCCCGTTGACGGCTCTGCTTCCTCTGGGAATTCAAAGGCAACTCCACTTTTAGCTACCAAATTTTTCACGATTTCACGAAATTCTCGCATCTCCTTCATTTTGATTCTCTGGTTCCCTGAAAGTAAATAAGTATCCATAACGCTTCTCCTTAAACACGTTCCACCAATGTCACGACGCGGCGGACGTCATTGTAGCGGTCCACGAGTCGTTCGGCGCGTTTTAATTCCAATGCTAAATAACTGCGGTCTTCTTCACGTAACACGATGATGGCTTCATCGATGATATCCAGCAGCGCAGATAGTTCCTGCCAGCGCTTGTTTTGCTCCCGACGATATAAAATCGCTGTGATAATCAGTAACACCGACCAAATCAAGAGCAGTGCGGAAAAACCGAATGCCAAAATCCCAAGGACTTGCACGAACCCGACGAGGTTCCCACCGATTTCAACGAATAGATAGATTATTCCCACCACTAGGAGCGCTGCGATAATCGATACGACTCCGAGTAAGAGCGACAAGAACACCCCGCGTTTCGTTTCTTCTGGAAATTCGGCTGGAATGCCACTTTCCGTTACGAGTCGCTTGGCAACAGTGCGCACTTCCTTCACTTCTTTTTTATTCACTGCGAGTCGACTTGGATATCCTAAAATAATCATCTACTTCCTCCTTAGAACCGGTAATTGCGTTGTAAGTCCTCGACGTATCCTTCTAAATCGATGACTTCTTTTGGAACAATGCCATTACCATCTTCATATTGGCGTGCGATTTCGTCTTTCGCGTGTTCGAGTAAGAAGAGTGTTTCTTTTACAAGCGAACGACGCGCCAGCCAGAGAATGAGGATGAAAATCGCAATCAATGCCACCCACAAAATCGGCATCCACCAGTACGGTAACATCCGGTCCATGACTGGTGAGGATTTTCTTGAAAAGAGCATATAGATTGAGCCAAGGATGGCCGCCAGGAAGCCTGTCGTCATAATCGTATAGAGCGTGATGATTCCAAAGAAGAGCATGCAAAAGAGTCGAACCTGACGATTATCTCTTGGCAGGACACGCGGTTGTTTGCTTCTACGGTTTACAATGCGAATGAGTTCACGCAGTCTTGTCGTTTGAGACTGCCAAATTGTTTTTTTATAGTTCATAATGTCCTCCTAATAGTACTTATGTGCTTTTTTCAAAAATTTTTGTAACTCTGCTACTTCGGCTGGTACGGCTGTGGTTTGACTCCACTCTTCGACTTCGCGGTCTGCTAGTGCTAGCAGTTCTTTCCATTCCTTAAACGTTTCTCTGCGGTGCCAATTGAAGACTGCAACGAAGGCGGCAATCGGTATGCACCAGATAACGACAAATGGCCAAATGAAGGCAAGATATCCAAACGCGACGTTCCATTGCAACGTCACTAAGCAGGCGATGAAAAGTTTCAAATACGTAAAGAATCCAGAAACTAGTCCGATGACGATACCCGCAATTGCGACCGTAATGAGGACGTAGATGCGAAGCCAATACGAGCTTTTTGGAAGCTGTTCTTCTCGTCCGTTTATCTTCAAGACAAGCTTCAATAGTCTTCTTAAGGCGCGAACTCGTGAAGCTTCGACGCTGGTTAGGCGTTTTGCTACTTCGTGTTCTTTGCTCACTTTCTCCATCGCAGCCCCGACACCTGTAGCGGCAGCTTGTACTGTTTCCTTCAATTTAGAAGGTTTGCCCAGCGTTGCATGTTCCTGTAAATACGCCTCTAGCGCTTCAACGGCTTCGCGGCTGGCTTCTCTTGGAGAGGATTTCCACGTTGCCACTTCTTCATTTCCACGAGCCACGAGCTTTTTCCATTCCCAACGAACGGATCTGTGGCAGCAGTAGAGAATGACCGCTAATACGGCAAACATGAGGCCAAAGTGAATCGCCAAGCCAAAGAGGACCTTGCCTACTTGTGAGAGAACCTCTGAATCTCCCGTCGAAAACACCAATCCGAGCGCTGGAAAGAAGTCCGATTCGACTAACAGCGCGCGTCCTAACACCGCCACTGCGAACACCACTCCAGCAACACTAAGGATGGTTATACAGATGCGTAACGGGTACAAACTCATTGGTAGTGTGCCTTCTTCCCCGTTTTGCTCGGTCACTGCTTCAATCAACTGGCGCAGTTGTCTTACATTGCGTTCCTTCACTTTCTGTTTCTTTTTCATTGTCATTCCTCCTGACGTTCAAAGGTCGTATCTTCTATCCCCAAAGATTCTTTTAAACCGTCATTTTGTATGATTCCGTTAATTCATACATACAATCATCTAACTCTTGAATCAATTCTTCTGAGAGTTCTAACTGTTGTTTCTTGATTCTTTTTGCTTCCGCTGTTGCGACCTGTAACAATTCCGTAAGCTCTTGTCTTGCTTTCTTCTTCTGGAACTGAAGCAGCCATAGATAAATAATGATAATTCCTACCTGCACCCCTAGAAATGGCAGGATGAACCAAACAAAAACTATTATTGTCGGAATTTTTTCAAGATAAGTATACAAAAAACGCAATCCAAGCACTAAAGATAAAATGCTACTCGCGAGCACAACCCATTTGAGCGCCAGTTTAGAAGTTCCCCATTCTGATTCTGGTAAATCCTTTCTTGTTGGATTTATTTCTCGCAATAGTTGTTTTAATCGACTGATTCTGAAATCTTCTCTTCTCTCGTTCTTTTGACTAGATTCGGCATCTTTCTTCAAAGCACTCATAAAATATTTTAACAGTAACGCTTCTTGCGAAAGAGAACTTCGATGCACACCCTCATATTGAGAAAGAATTGTATAAGCAACAGTGACAAATGCGTTTGTTTCTTCTTGTCTAGAGAAACGAATAAATCCGTTGCAAAAAAGTATTCCTAAAATGGGGATTCCCCAGATAAGCCATAAATAAAGAGTGGCATTCATCAAAAGGATAAAATACAGTAAAGGCGGCATAATAATCGCAGCCAAGATAAAAATGACGGTTCCAAAACCAGTCAGTGATAAAATGATTGCAAAAAACGCCAACAATATCGAGGCTACTTTCCGCCTCTTCGCATCCGTATATGGAACGGTTATATCTAAATTCTCTTTGGTTACTACTCTATCTATAAGAAACTTCAATCGACTCAGCTGGTCTTCAGAAAGATTGTAGTAAAACTTGGGTATCTCTTTCTGTTCTTCCGTTCTAAAATCTCTCATTCTTTAACAACATTCCTTTTTAAAACTCTATGATAAATCATAGTCTAATCGTAACTCCTCTAAATGATATTTTAATGCCTTTACAGCATGCGGAATCTCCGCAGATGGAGTGCGTTCCCATTTCGCGAGCTCTTCATCCGCTCTTGCAATCACTGCTTTCACATCTAGCTTTTGAAGACGCACTTGCAAGAAATATACAAGAAGCATCACAATTGGTAGAACTACGATAATATAAGGTTCATTTTTAACATATTCCAGCGCATACTTCACCGCGTATTGGTTCCCTTCGTACCATACTTGCAAGAAATGAAAAATTCCTTCTACTTTCCTATTTAATGACCATATATTATCGATTTCAACTATCATTAAAATGGTAAAGAGTATCTTTGGAATATATCTGTATCCCCGCACTCTAACCTGTTGATTTTTCTTGCCAGATAGGCCTAAGACTTCATTGACCAATTGTTGTAGTCGATGGATTCTTTCCTCTTCAAATCTTCTTTTCATCTTTTATTCCCCAAATTTTATTTACTTAACCTGTCATTCTTTACTTCTGTTTCTAATCGCAAATCTTCCATGTAGTACTTAAGTCTTTCAGCATATTCACTCATTGGAATCAGTGGCTCTTGTTTGTATACGGAAAGTTCTTCCGAAGCGAGTTCATATAACATCTCAAACTCTTGATAACTGGCCTCTACCCTGAAATAACGAAACAAATAAATGACCCCTATAATGAGGAGTAAAGTACCCATTCCTAGTAAAATCCCAAAAAGTAAAAACGGCGGGAAAATAAGCCCCATCAGCATGAAAGCTTCTCCAGACTCCAATACATTTGGATGGGTAAGCAGTCCTGTTATGATGATGATTTCTACCACAAGAACAAGAACTCTGGCGCTTTTTCCATCCTGTGGCAACTCATTCTCACTATCATTTTCAATCATCACTTCTTTTAGCAATTCCCGCATCCGCGTTAATCGTCTTTGTCTGATCCCTTTTCTAAATAATTTCATTTCGCATCTCCCTAAAACCCGAATCTCTTCTTATAATCCTCAATCAGAAACTCTGCATCTTCGATATCCTCTTCTAAGTCGTCTCGTCCAGCTGCTTTAAGCGTTGCAATCGCACGTTCCGCAATTGGAATCAGTTCGCCAAGTTTACGTGTCAGTACTTTTTTAGACCAGATTCGGTACAGAAGAAAAAAGAATGCTAAAAACAAGTACAAAGAAACAAATGGTAAGAGTAGAAAAATCACATTCCCTTCTCCGACCAACGTGTTTATCATCATCTCAAGTGGTCTCGATAAAATCCCCGTACGCATCACTATGATGAATACAAACATCCCCGCAATCATTTTCATGGTTGCCATTTTATCGACTAGTTCCGGCAGTTCATCATCCATTCCCGCCTCTTTCATTAAGTAGCTTGTCAACTCTCGGAAGTTCACTACCATTTTTTTCGTTGCAACGTCTTTCAATAGAAGTCTAAACATGATTTTCTCCTTCCAGGATAATTCCTTTTTGCGCTAAATTTTCAATACATTCTTTGTAATACGCATCATCGTGCTCTTTGTATAACGGACTCGTCCACGCACATTCATCCACTTCGGTATACGGCGGACAAATCTTTCCACGATACGAAGCCTCTTTCCACTGTGGCGTCACATTATACCCACGGCGTTCCATTTCATCCATAATCAACGTATGGTACTGATACAGCACATACGGGCTATAAGTAAACACATAGTCCACCGTCGCATGCTTCTTGCCCCAACCATTGCCCCTGAGCGCACAACATTCACGGTGCTGCCCCAAGAGTTGCGGACGCGGAAGCTTTGGTATCAGCGCTTCATGCCATAATCTCATCCTTGGCCTCCTATAATCCGTATCGCTCGGTGTATTCAGCGATGACCACTTCTGCGTCAACCACGTCATCTAAATTGTCATAGTCATATTCTTTTAAAACGGCCACCGCACGTTTGGCAATCGCCATTAACTCCTGTAAGTCCCGTTTTCTCTGCGGTTGTTTCCATAACTCATCTAGCCCATTTAAGATCGGAAGGTAGACAAAGAGAAACGCTAACGGCCAAAACGAAAGAAGCGGAAATTGATCAATCAGCGGTTGCGTCACACTTTTGAGCCAATCATTAGAAGAAAGCCATAATATGAAAATTAACCCTAGGATTGACGGAACCCAAGGCACACTTTCATCCTCTTCAGGCACCACTTCATCTGTCCCCGCCATCTTCACGAGCGTCTTCGTTAATTCGCGAAAACTATTCACTCGCTCTTTTGAAATAAAATTCCTAAACAGTTGATTCATTCTTTACCTCTAAATAGTTACTTTATTCCCATATTATACCATTTCTTGCGCCCCCCGCCTATTCC
>JABZYV010000058.1:0-5643 GCA_015264955.1 Streptococcus sp.
CCTTTTGACCAGCTGCTGTTGCTTTTAAGTTTGAAACAGTTGGTGTTACTGTCGCTGCATTAACAGGTTGCATTAAAGTTAATCCTAAAATTGCCCATGCAATCATCGCAACGAATGCCACTGTCTTCTTAAAACTAGATTTCATTTTTTCCCTCCATTCCTTCTCTTGGCTCTGTAGCCTCATCTTGTTTGAACGCCCAAAAACGTTGTCCCACGTAATTTAATAGTACGTACAAGCCCATTCCAATCACGAGTGCGATATTTCCTTGTAATTTTTCTCCTGCTCCTTGGAAAAGATACAAGGCTATAGGTTTGGCAACCCCATACGCTAATAAATAACATACGGTCAAATTAATCGCGAATCGGATAATGGCTTTTGAACTGGTCTCCTTCACTTCAAATGTGTACTTTTTGTTAAGGAAATAACTAAGAACTCCCCCACAGATATAGTTCATCGCTGAAGAGACCCAATAGTCCATCTGCAGCATATTAAAGCAGAAAAACATAATAGCCGTTCCGAACAATGTATTTATAATTCCAACGACGATAAATTTTAAGAACGTCTTATCAAATATTTTGAGTAGTTTATTTTTCAAATTGTTTCCTCCAAATTTACCCTCATTGGGTACATTATACACCTGTCTTCACAAAAAAGCACAACTTACGAACAAAAAATTTCATAAGTTGTGCCATTAATTTTCTAACTATTTCCAAAGATTACTCTTCTTCGTCTTCTTCGTCGAAATCTTTGTCTAAATCTTCGTCGTCGATGATAATTAAATCTTCTTCCACGCTTGCTTCGTCTTCTAAGTCTTCATCAGCACCTAGTTCGTTCAAGTCAGAACGGTAAGCATCGATTTCGTCTTCCTCTTCCACATCATCGTCAAGATCCACATCGATATCGTCGTCTAAGTCATCGCTATCAAGGTCTTCGTCATCGATAAGCTCTTCATCTTCTGGATCATCATCGTTGTAATCGATAAGGTCATCGCTACCGAACGCGTTAACTTTCTTACGTTTCTTACGAGGTTTCTTCACTTCTTCGTCTTCCATAGATGTTGCAATTTCTTCATCGATAGAATCGATTGGATACCAAGCGCGTAATCCCCAACGGTTATCTCCAAGTGAGATAAAGCTTCCGTCGATATTTAAGTCTGTATAAAAGCGAGCCATACGTGATTCTAACGCTTCGTCGCTTAATTCCATGTATTCTTGAATTTCTACTAATAATTGGTTGAAATCTAAAACTTCATTCTTAGCTTCTAAAATAGCATGCGCTACTTCGACCATTGATAATTCGTTTTTATTAATGCCATCGAGTTTCTTTAATTCCAATGGTTACACTTCCTTTCCGGTTCATCTTAAACAGTATAGCACAGATTCTTCATATTGTGCTACTTTAGAGAGATTTTTTATGCATTTTCCCCTGTTTGTAAATGGAACGTCACCAGCGAGCTTGTAATCAGCTGTCTTTGTTGGAATAACTGATATTCCAGAACCACTAGCATGGTCTCTTCCGTTTCTTCCACGTGTAGTTGTTTTGTCTGAATATCAAAATGCATTTGACGACCAGCACCTAATTCATAAATCCCTTTCGTCGCCTTTGTTTTATTAAACTCCATCTTACTACGCGCATCGCCTTGACGAAGAAGTGTCACATGCGGCATTTCGCCTGTTGTATCCACTTCGACTTTCACACGTGTATTTGTTTCATCCTCTACATAACTAAGCACAAAACCAGAGTCCTTGCGAAGACGCGTCGCATCCGCAAGCATACGCTGCTTCATCGTTTCCCCGCCTTGACTTAATACCGTTTCAATCGTTAACTTCACATTCCATCCCCCTCTCGTTTACTTTCCTTCTCCCTTTCTGGATTTTTATCGGGCAAGCAAACTCTGCGCTTTAACCCACTATCCAAAAAGGTTTCTAATTTCCAAGAACTTTTGATGGCGGAGAATTTTTCGGATTCTATAGTAGCAGTAATAGGAATAGCATTAAAACGAATAAGGGGGAGTTAGGAATTTATTTCCTTACTCCCCCTTTGAGGCTTTAAAGGCGAGAGACTTCGGCTCGAGCCGTTGCCCTATTACAGCTACTATGAAGACATCCGAAAAAATTCGTAGCCATCAAACATAATTTATTGTTTTAGTATTTCGCTAACTCTTGTTGTAATAGTTGGTTTACAATGCCAGGGTTTGCTTTCCCTTTTGTTTGCTTCATGATTTGCCCAACTAAGAATCCAACAGCGCGGTCTTTACCATTCTTGAAGTCTTCAATCGACTGCGCATTGTTCGCCAACACATCTTGAATAATCGGTAATAACTGAGCAGGATCACTCAATTGAATCATACCGTGTTTTTCAACAACGCCTTTTGCAGTTCCGCCTTCTTCAGCCAATAGTAAGAAGACTTTCTTTGCTAATTTCGAACTGATGGTTCCGTCCGCGATTAATTGAATCATTTCTGCTAAGCTTTCTGGCGTTAACTTCAAGTCTTTCAATTCTAATTTCTTGCTATTCATGTGCGCTGAAATATCACCCATTAACCAGTTTGACGCTTGTTTAGGGTCAGCACCAGCCGCAACTGTTGCATCGAAGAAATCAGACATTTCTTTTGTTAATGTTAATACCATTGCATCGTATTCTGGTAAGCCAAATTCGCTCACATAACGTTCACGACGTTTGCTTGGCATTTCAGGAATTGACGCACGAACTTCTTCAATCCATTCATTTGAGATTTGGAAGTTTGGTAGGTCTGGTTCTGGGAAATAACGGTAGTCACTTGAACCTTCTTTAACACGCATTAGAATCGTTTGGCCTGTCGCATCATCAAAACGACGTGTTTCTTGTAGGATTTCTCCTCCATTACGTAGAACGTTTGCTTGACGAACTTCTTCAAATGCTAACCCTTTACGTACGTTGTTAAATGAGTTTAAGTTTTTCAACTCTGTTTTTGTCCCGAATTTTTCTTGACCATAAGGACGGATTGAAATGTTCGCGTCACAACGCATTGAACCTTCTTCCATCTTCACGTCAGAAACACCTGTAAACATGATGATTTGACGAAGTGCTTCAAGGTACGCATAGGCTTCTTCAGGAGAACGCATATCTGCTTCTGATACGATCTCAATCAGTGGAGTTCCTTGACGGTTTAAGTCCACATAAGAGAATCCGTCTGTTCCGTGCGTGTTTTTACCCGCATCTTCTTCAAGGTGAACACGTTCAATACGAATGCGTTTTGTTTGTCCTTCTACTTCGATATCAATCCAGCCGTCATGACCGATTGGGTAATCGAATTGAGAGATTTGGTACGCTTTTGGATTGTCAGGGTAGAAATAGTTTTTACGGTCGAATTTTGTATCTTGAGAAATGGTACAGTTCAACGCAAGAGCTGCACGCATTCCGAATTCTAACGCGCGTTTATTCACGACAGGAAGTACCCCTGGATATCCCCAGTCGATGACGTTTGTATTTGTATTTGGTTCCGCACCGAAATGCGCTGGTGATGGAGAGAACATTTTTGAATCAGTTTTTAATTCAACGTGGCACTCTAAACCAATAATTGTTTCAAAGTTCATGTCATTGTTCCTCCTTATAATTGTGGGCGGCGTAAGTAGTAATCATTTGCTTGTTCAAATGCATACGCTGCTTGGTAAATCGTTTTTTCTTGGAAGTAATTTCCGATTAATTGAATTCCGACTGGTAGACCTTCGTTTGTGAAGCCAGCAGGAACTGAGATTGCTGGTAGTCCAGCTAAGTTTACAGGAACTGTTAATAAGTCTGCCATGTACATTGCGATCGGGTCGTCACTATGTGCGCCTAATCCAAATGCTGCAGAAGTCGTTACAGGTCCTAAGATTAAATCATAGTTTTCAAATACTTTTGCAAAGTCTTGTTTGATTAATGTACGTACTTGACCAGCTTTCTTGAAGTAAGCATCGTAGTAACCAGAACTTAAGCTGAATGTTCCAAGCATGATACGACGTTTTACTTCCATTCCGAACCCTTCAGAACGGCTCTTCACGTATAAATCTTCTAATGTTTCTGCTTCTGTTGAACGGTGACCGTAACGGATTCCATCGAAACGTTGTAAGTTCGAAGATGCTTCAGATGAAGCGATGATATAGTACGCTGGAATGCCGTACTTAGAGTGAGGTAGGCTCACTTCTTCTACGATAGCACCCATTTCGCGGTATTGGTCAGCCGCTTTTAATACAGCTGCTTGAACCTGTGCGTCCACACCTTCTGCAAAATATTCTTTTGGTAACGCGATACGCATGCCTTTGATGTCACCTGTTAATCCTTTATGGTAAGCAGGCACTTCTTGTGGCACACTTGTTGAATCGCGGTGATCATATCCAGAAATCGCGCTTAATACTAAGGCGTTATCTTGAACGGTACGTGTAAATGGTCCGATTTGGTCTAAGCTTGACGCAAAGGCAATCAAACCGTAACGAGAAATACGACCATATGTTGGTTTCATCCCAACAATCCCTGTGAAACTTGCAGGTTGGCGAATAGAACCACCTGTATCTGAACCTAGAGACGCTAGCACTTCACCAGAAGCAACTGCAGCGGCAGAACCACCTGAAGATCCACCAGGCACTTTTGTTAAGTCCCAAGGATTTTTTGTTTTCTTGAAGTAAGAAGTTTCTGTTGAACCACCCATAGCAAATTCGTCCATGTTTAATTTACCAACGTTAACCGCACCTTCTGCTTTTAATAATTCCATTACGTGCGCGTCGTAAATTGGGTTGAAGTCTTCTAACATACGGCTTGAAGCAGTTGTTAAGAGGTCTCGCGTTACGATATTGTCTTTAATCCCGATTGGAAGACCTTGAAGAGACGCTTCCTCGCCGTAGCCTTTTGCATCAGCTGCGGCAGCTTGTTTTAACGCTTCTTCTTCATTTAATGTCACGAATGCTTCCACTTTAGGTTCTAAAGCGTGGATACGTTCGAATGTTTCTTTTGTTAATTCTACAGATGTGAATTCTTTATTACGAAGACCTTCGTGAAGCTCAACTAATGTTTTGTTTTCAATAATACTCATGCTTCACCCTCCTCGTTTTCACCCATGATCGCAGGCACTTGAATAAATCCATCTTCGCTTGTTTTTACATTACGCATTAACAAGTCGCGGTCTGTTCCTTTTTCAGCAACGTCTTCACGCATCACATTTACTAATGGATATCCGTGAGTTGTGACAGGCACACCCGTTGTATCTACTTCGTTTAATTGTTCCACCATATCAATGATATCGCTCATTTGTTCTGTAAAATGAAGGATTTCATTGTCGGCAAAAGTTAGCTTTGCAAGTTTGGCAACGTGTCTAACTTCTTTTTCCTCAATGGCCATGTTTTTTCCTCGCTTTCAAAATCAATACTTTACTATTTTAAAAGGCTTCAATGCCTCCGTCAACGTTAATCAAAGATATGGTAGGTGAAGACACCTTGCGACATATCTTGCAGTAAGAACGCCTCTACTCCATTGATTGAACTGATTCGAACTTCTACCGGTGTTGTTTTCGGTAAGTATTTATTCGCAACGTCTGTTACGTGCTGTGCTAAAGCGATAATTTCTGATTCGCCATAGAATTGCGTCATGATATTCACGACCATCTTCTTAGCCACATTATCTTGATACAT
>JABZYV010000059.1:0-5552 GCA_015264955.1 Streptococcus sp.
GTACTTGATAAGATGACGATTCCCGCAAATACCAAACCAGTTTCTACTGATTCACCAGTTTGAGGAAGTTTTAGTTTCTCCTCCGTAGTTGTTCCAGGAACATCTGGTTTTGAGGTTGTCGTAGTCGTTGTTGTTGGCGCAACCGTTGTAGTTGTTGTTGTCGTTGTTGTTGTTGTCGTTGGCGCTTCTGTTGTTACAGGTTTAGCGCTTGGTTGCCATACGCGAACATAATCGATTTGCATGTCTGAACGACTGCCATCCTTATAACTATCTTTGTAAGGAATCGCGTCCGTATAGTTACGGGTAGCGTTTTTTCCAAAGTCCTTCACAAATGAACCACCTACGATATGCGTTAATCGTAAAATAAATCCATTTTCTGGATTGACAAATGCTTCCTTATTTTTTATCTCACTATATTTTAGGGTATAGACTGCTTGTCCATCATAGAAGAAAGTTACCTTATCTCCTTCTTTTAAGACACCGTATGTGTGGAAAGCAGTTTGCGTATCTCCATTATTAGGGAGCACTTTTTGATATTGATCGCTATACTTTTCCTTGCCCGGCTCAGGTGTCGGTGCTGTATGGATATTGGCTTGAATGAATTTTGGGTCATACCCTTTAGACTCGAAGACATCAATCTCCCCACTTGTAGGAGAGCCCCCGCCTTTTGTTCCAGTCATCCAGAAGGAAGCCCATGAAGATTCACTAAATGGTAACTTGATACGTGATTCGGCATAGAAGTCACCTACAAATTCCGTAAGGACTTTCCCGTGACGGTCACGCGTTTGAATCGCCCCAGAAGTAAATGGAGCTTTATAAGTAATCGTTTGTTTTGTCTTTGAGTCTACATAAGTATTCTCACGGTCTACCCATTCATGTTTTTTTGTTTGGTCATTCCATTTCCATTGTTTCGGCGTATAAAGTGCCGTTAAATGAAGGATTCCATCTTTTAAAGATACATTTGCTGGGTCATCTGTGAAATGCATTTGTGTTCTTGCTTTAGGATCGAAACTTGAAAGAGAATAATCCCATTTTGTTCTGTCGAGTTTGTCCCCATCAAACTCATCAAACCATGTTAAATCATAGTTCTTTGGAACCCCATTTGGCAGTGTGACATTAGGAACTCTTCCTTCACCTGTTTCTGCATATACTGTTGTAAATGGTGCTAGAAGACTTGTGCTCAAGATAAGGCTTGCTCCTAATACTCTTGCTCCTGCAATCATACCTTTTTGTTTATTACGTACTTTTTGCATAATTGTTCTCCTATTTCTTCTTTTATTTAGGAAAAGAGATTTTTGTAATCCCTTTCCTACATTAGACATTATCTAAACTGGGTAAGAACATTTCCTGACAGACTTATGAAATTAATCTATTAAAAGTATAGTTAAAATGCTAAATAAGTATGATTTCGATTTAATTATAAAGAAAATATGGAGAGCTAAATTTCCTTTTTTTTACAAATATCCTCCCTTTTTAGTGTCAAAAACATTGATAGAACGCTAAAAAAAGGAGTTAACTAGAATTAGTCTAATTCACTCCTTCGAAATGTCCACTTTTTGAACACAATTTGAAAAAAACTGAGCCGAATTTCTCCGACTCAGTTAAAATTTTATTATTCTGCTTCTGGAACAAGCGCTTCTGGGAAGTGTTCGCGCACAATTGCTGCACAACGATTACATAAAGTTGGAGCATCTTCTAATGTTCCTACTTCAATCTTCACAGCACGGCAACGTTCACATGTTTCACCTTTAGCATGTTCAACGACCACTTTCACGCCTTCGCCTTCAACCGCATTGGCTGGAGCTTCAACTCCTTCTTGAGCCACTTCTAATTCACTTACGATGAATAATTGAGCGACATTTGTGTTTAAGCTGTCTAATAAAGCACGTACTTCATTAGATGGGTAAAGCGTTACTTTGGCTTCGAAGTTCTTACCGATTAATTTCTCGTTACGAGCTTCTTCTAAAGCTTTCAGTGCAGTGTTACGAACTTTGAAGAATTCAGCCCATTGTGCTAATACTTCTTCTGTATTTTCGTAGTTTTCTACTGCTGGGAATTCAGCTAATTGAACATAAGCTTCTTCTTCTTTCAAGTATTTCCAAACTTCTTCACTTGTATGAACTAAGATTGGGCTTAGTAATTTCGTTAATTTCACTAAGATATCGTAGATAACTGTTTGCATTGCACGACGTTCGTAGTTATCTTCATGTTCGATATACACAACGTCTTTTGCAAAGTCTAAGTAGAATTGTGATAAATCAACGGTACAGAAGTTCATCACTGTTTGGTAAATTGTTGAGAATTCGTAGTTTTCATACGCTTCTTCAATTGTCTTCACGATATCGTTGAAACGAATCATCATGTATTGGTCCACACTACGTAGGTCTTTAAACGCTACGGCATGTTTAGATGGTTCGAAGTCTGTCGTGTTGGCTAACATAAAGCGCATTGTGTTACGGATCTTACGGTATGCTTCAGATACTTGGTTTAAGATTTCAGTACTGATACGTACGTCTGATTCGTAGTCCACAGATGATACCCATAGACGGATAATGTCTGCCCCTTTTGTTTGCATTTCTTTTGCAGGTGAGATGACGTTTCCTAGAGATTTACTCATCTTCTTGCCTTCTCCGTCCATTACGAACCCTTGAGAAAGAACTGCTTTATATGGAGCTTTCTTATGAACCGCTACACTTGTTGTTAAACTTGAGTTGAACCATCCACGGTATTGGTCTGATCCTTCTAAGTATAAATCAGCTGGGAATGTTAATTCTGGGCGAATGCTTAATACACCAGCGTGTGAGCTACCTGAGTCGAACCATACGTCCATGATGTCCATTTCTTTTGTAAATGTACCATTTGGACTGCTTGGATGTGTGAATCCTTCTGGTAATAAATCTTTTGCTTCACGCTCGAACCATACGTCAGAACCGAATTCTTCGACTAATTTAGCAACGTGTTCTGTTGTTTCTGGAGTGATGATTGGTTCTCCGTTTTCACCGTAGAATACAGGAAGTGGAACACCCCATACACGTTGACGAGAGATGACCCAGTCACCACGGTCACGAACCATGTTGTAAATACGTACTTGACCTGATGGGTGGTACCATTTCACATCATTTTCAATCACATCTAAGATATCTTGACGGAAAGCATCGATTGACGCAAACCATTGTGGAGTTGCACGGAAGATAACTGGTTTCTTCGTTCTCCAGTCATGTGGGTAACTATGCACGAAATAGCTTAGTTTTAGTAATGAACCATTTTCAGCTAATAAGTCTGTGATGACTTTGTTTGCTTTTGCATAGAACATTCCTTCAAAACCAGGAGCCTCTGCAGTGTAATGCCCTTGGTTATCTACTGGTGATAATACATCTAAGTTGTATTTACGTGAATAGTAGAAGTCGTCTTCCCCGTGTCCAGGAGCTGCGTGAACTAAACCAGTACCAGCATCAAGTGTAACGTAGTCTCCGTTCATCACTAAAGATTCACGTTCGTAGAATGGGTGCCATGCTGTTGCATATTCCAATTCAGTTCCACGGAATTCTTTTAATACTTCAACAGATTCCCAACCTAGTGTTTCAGCAAGTGAGTTCACTAATTCTTTAGCTACTACAAAAGTACCTTTGTCTGTTTTCACTTCTGCATATTCATAGTCAGGGTGTACGAAGATCCCTAAGTTTGCTGGAAGTGTCCAAGGAGTTGTTGTCCAAATAACGAATGACGCATCATCAGATACAACACCTTTTCCATCTTTGACTTTGAACGCCACATAGATTGATGGGCTTTCTACGTCTTTATATTCGATTTCAGCTTCGGCAAGTGAAGATTCACTTGATGGAGACCAGTAAATTGGTTTTAATCCTTTGTAAATATAGCCATTTTCAGCCATTTTACCGAATACACGAATTTGTTCTGCTTCGAATTCTGGTTGAAGAGTTAAGTATGGTTTATCCCATGTACCTGTAACCCCTAAACGTTTGAATTCAGCACGTTGGTTGTCCACTTGACGTAATGCGTATTCCGCACATAATTTACGGAATTCAGCGATTGATAATTTCTTACGGTCAACCCCTTCAGCGTTTGCTAAAGCTTGTTCGATTGGAAGTCCGTGTGTATCCCATCCTGGAACGAATGGTGCACGGAATCCGCTCATTGATTTACTACGAACGATAAAGTCCTTCGAAATCTTGTTTAAGGCATGTCCCATGTGAACCGCACCATTTGCATATGGTGGGCCATCGTGAAGCACGAATGTTGGTTTGCCTTCATTCTTTTTCTGACGTTGTCCATAAACGTCTGCTTCTTCCCATTCTTTTTGGTAATCCACTTCTTTTGTTGGTAAGTTCCCACGCATTGGGAATTCTGTTTTCCCAATTTGCAATGTTTCCTTCATCTTCATTGAATTTCCTCCTTTGTTTGACTGTTTTTTTCATCTTTTGACCACTGAGCATAAAAAAAGCCCCTGCCAAGTTGCAGGGGCGAAATCATATCCGCGGTACCACCCAAATTTACAAACAAATATTTTGTTTGCCTTGGTAAATTGTTAACGCCATTTAAGCGACTCTTCTTAATCTAACATGTATTTCAGAAAAGTTTCTAAGAGATGATTCTTGCTATAAATAGGGACTGCCAATCTTCCACCAATAATCGGCTCTCTACAAAGTATATTTATACAATTTGTTCTCTTCATCGAATAGATAAATTTTACGCTATTTGAAACGATTTTGCAAGATTTTCCATCTACAAAAAGAGAAAACCGGCTCACATTGTGAACCGGTTTGAGGGCAGACTACTTTTTCAAATGGTTTGGACCGGTTAGGAGTGTCCAATGCATTCGATATTTTCGTTCATTCCTAGTCTCTTTTACCTTTTTTAGGAATGGCTAGGCCTAATCCACCAAGAGCTGCAAGAATTCCTCCAATGATTCCTGGAGTTACATCTTCTACCCCTGTATTTGGTAATGTTTCTTTTGCTTCACCTGCTGCAGGCGCTGGAGCTGGTTTATTTTCTCCTTGGGCTGCACTTGGAGCTGCTGCTACTTGTGTAGTAGGTGCTGCTGGAGTTGCAGGTGTTGTTGGTGTTGCAGGTGTTGCTGGAGTAGTTGGAGTTACTGGTGTTTCACTAGCAACAACTTTGAATGTAACTGCGTATAAACTGAAGTGTTTAACGTTAAGTGTAACGACTTTGTTTTCTCCGTTAGAGAATTCAACTTTTTCTTTCACTTCTTTTGTATCGCTTGTTATGAAGTATGCACCATCTACTTCTTTATCAACTGGGAATGTTACTTTCGCATCCCCTTCAACACGAACTGCTTTACCATCTTTGTCAACGAAAGTAATTTCATAACCTTGATATTCTTTTCCTTCAAGACCTTTAATTGTTTCGTTCACTTTTTCAACTTTAAGCATCTTGATGTTCTTATCAAGAAGTTTAGTTGGCACTTCAACGACTACTGGAGTATCTCCGTTTTCGTCTTCAAATCTCGCAATACCTTTTTCCTTATCAACCGTTACCTTCACACCATCTGTTTCGTATAGAGGTAATTCAAC
>JABZYV010000005.1:0-61786 GCA_015264955.1 Streptococcus sp.
TTCCAATATAATTCGACAGTCGCAAACTTGATTTTCTCTCGTGTAGGGCCAAGTTTCCAATTAGGGTTCCAAGCCTTAATCTTCGGGACAGTGGTAGGGTCGCTACTAGGGATGATTGCGGCCATGAAACAAAATACATGGGTGGACACACTCGCAACATTCTTTGCGATTATTGGACGTTCGGTTCCAAGTTTTGTGTTTGCCGTTGTGCTTCAATTAATCTTTGGAGTGATTTTCCCAATTCTACCGATTGCGCTATGGAATCAAGGGTTTGTCTCTTCGATTCTTCCAACAATGGCACTTGCGATTTCACCGATTGCCGATTCGGCGCGTTTTGTCAGAACAGAAATGGTAGAAGTATTGCATTCCGACTATATTGAATTGGCGCGTGCGAAGGGCTTAAGCCGTTTCGAAGTCGCGTTCAAGCATGGATTTAGAAATGCGATTATTCCACTGGTGACTATCCTTGGACCAATGCTTGTTGGACTCATGACAGGGTCGATGGTCATCGAAAACATCTTCGCGATTCCTGGGATTGGGGAACAGTTTGTAAAATCAATTTTAACGAATGACTACCCAACAATTATGGGAGTAACAATGCTTTATTCGGCATTACTCGTATTTGTGATTTTAATTGTAGACTTGCTATACGGATGGATTGATCCTCGTATTCGTATTACTGATGAAGGAGGGGAAGCGTAATGGCAGAATTAACAGAAAAAGAGTTATTCCAACGTGTGGATTTAACGCATAGTGCTGACCGTGAAAAGATCGCTGCACCTTCTCTTAACTTCTTACAAGATTCATGGAGACGATTGACGAAAAATAAAGGAGCCTTAGTATCGCTCTTTATTATTCTAATGATTGTATTACTAGCGGTCTTAGCGCCGGTCATTGCACCATTTGATCCATTGGAACAAAACACTGAATTTGCGAACTTACCAGCGCGTATTCCAGGTCTCTTCAACGGATACCGTAACGGCGTCGATGTGTATGCGCAACAAGGGGTTCCAGAAGGCGTGAACTTCTTCTTTGGAACGGATAACCTTGGTCGTGACTTATTCTCACGTGTGCTATACGGAACGCAAACATCGCTGATTATTGCCTTTGTGGCAGCGTTGTTTGATATTACGATTGGTGTGACATACGGAATTATTTCTGGATGGTTCGGCGGACGTGTGGATACTGTGATGCAACGTTTCTTAGAAATCATCTCAGCAATTCCAAACTTAATCATTCTTGTATTGATGTTACTCGTATTAAAACCAGGTCTCGTATCGATTATTATTGCGATTGGATTTACTAGCTGGGTAACAATGGCGCGTGTCGTTCGGGCGCAAACCTTGAAACAAAAGAATTTAGAATACATCTTAGCATCTCGTGCACTAGGACAGAATTTCTGGAAGATTGCTTTTAAACACTTATTACCAAATATGGCAGGTTTAATCATCATTCAGACAATGTTCTCTATCCCATCAGCGATTTTCTTTGAAGCCTTCTTAAGCTTCCTTGGAATCGGGATTCCAAGTCCGGATGCGTCTCTCGGAGCCCTTATTAATGGGGGGTACAAAACATTCCGTTTATATCCTCACTTGATGTGGTTCCCTTCAGGAGTACTCTGTGTTCTAATGATTAGCTTTAACTTATTGGCAGATGGTTTACGAGATGCCTTTGACCCGAAAATGAAAGACTAGGAGGATTCGAATGAGCGAAACTATTTTATCGATTGAAAACTTACGAATCCACTTCGAAACATTTGCGGGAGAAGTACAAGCGATTCGTGGAGTGAATCTGAAGTTAGAAAAAGGCGAAACACTTGCTCTTGTCGGTGAGTCCGGCTCAGGGAAAAGTGTTACTGCCAAAAGTGTCATGAAACTATTATCGAATAATGCGGTCGTTAAAGAGGGGGCTATCATTTTTAAAGGTGAAAACATCCTCGAAAAGAGCGAACGCGATATGCAATCGATTCGTGGAAAGAAAATCGCCATGATTTTCCAAGATCCAATGACGTCACTCGACCCTACGATGAAGATTGGAAAACAAATTACAGAAGTGATTATTAAGCACGAGAAAGCCTCAAAAGAAGAAGCCGATAAACGTGCTGAAGAATTACTAGAGCTTGTAGGTATTCCAAATGCCAAAGAGCGTATGAAACAATATCCTCACCAATTCTCTGGTGGGCAACGTCAACGGATTGTCATCGCTATTGCCTTAGCATGTAATCCAGATGTGCTGATTGCTGATGAACCGACAACAGCGCTTGACGTAACGATTCAAGCACAAATTTTAGAGCTTTTAAAAGAACTGCAACAGCAATTCCAAATGGCGATTATCTTTATCACGCATGACCTTGGTGTGGTGGCTAATGTCGCAGACCGTGTAGCCGTCATGTATGCCGGAAAAGTCGTTGAAGTAGGAACAGCGGATGAAGTATTTTACAATCCGCAACATCCATATACTTGGGGATTGCTTCGTTCAATGCCAACATTGCATACAGGAGATACGCTTTACGCGATTCCTGGAAGTCCACCAGACTTACTCGACCCACCAGTAGGAGATGCCTTTGCACTTCGTAGTGATGTGGCGCTCGAGATTGACCGTGTGAAGGAACCACCGATGTTTGAAGTGAGTCCAACACATTTTGCAGCAACATGGCTCTTGGATCCGCGTGCTACAAAAGTACCTGTTCCTGAAGAAATCGTAAGAAGACGCAATATCTTCTTTGGAGAAGGAGGACAGGCGCATGACTAATACAGAAGAAAGAAAAAAACTGGTTGAAGTAAAACACTTAAAACAGTACTTTGGTTCGAAGAAAAATGTGGTAAAAGCCATCGATGACATTTCCTTTGAGATTTTTGAAGGTGAAACATTTGGTCTTGTTGGAGAGTCTGGTTCAGGAAAATCGACGACTGGACGTGCCTTGCTTCGTTTATATAAACCAACCGATGGCGAAATTCTCTTCGAAGGAAAAGACATCGCGAATTTGAAAAAAGGAAAAGAATTGCTCGAGTTTCGTAAAGAAGCGCAAATGATTTTCCAAGATCCGTATGCCTCCCTTGATGGACGTATGAAAGTACGTGATATTATTGCAGAAGGTATTGATATTCATGGCCTTGCAAAAACAGCAGAAGAACGCGATGCGATGGTGGATGAACTGCTTGAAACAGTAGGATTGAATAAAGAACATGCCAACCGCTATCCGCATGAATTCTCAGGCGGTCAACGTCAACGGATTGGGATTGCGCGTGCTTTAGCCGTGAATCCAAAATTCATCGTCTGTGATGAAGCCATTTCAGCGCTAGACGTATCGATTCAAGCGCAAATCGTGAACTTACTCAAGAGACTACAAAAAGAAATCGGTCTTACGTATTTATTTATCGCCCATGACTTATCCATGGTGAAATATATCAGCGACCGTATCGCAGTGATGTATCGTGGTCGCATTGTGGAAATGGGTTCTGCGGACTGCGTGTATAATAACCCGCAGCATCCGTATACGAAAAGTCTGCTTTCGGCCATTCCTCTTCCAGATCCGCGCGAAGAAAAGAATCGCAAACGTTTGGTGTATAAAGGGGAAGAGTTTAGCGAAAAAGCAAGCCTACAAGAGGTGGAACCTGGGCATTTTGTTCTTCGTTAAGTAATAAGAAATCGCTAAGAAAATCGTACTTTTTATTGAAGGTATAGACATTTTCACAAGAATTCTGTAAAATAACAGTACTATCCACTTAGAGGATAGCCCGTACATGGTTGCGGAGAAGAGGATCTGCCCGAAATGGTGCAGTACCGAATATAGAACCTTAATGAGAAGGGAGAGAGAGTTATGTCAAATCAAGAAGTTTTTGATAAAGTAGCTCAACTAATTGCGAACCGCTTTAGCGTTGACGTAGAAACAGTAACGGAAGGCATGACATTCCAACAAGACTTAGGAGCAGATTCACTAGATGTTGTGGAATTAGTTATGGAATTAGAAGACGAATTTGGTGTTCAAATTTCTGACGAAGATGCAGAAAACATTACAACAATTGGAGACGCGGTTAATTATATTGCAAGTCATCAATAAGAAAATGGGAAAGCCGGAAGTAAAAAACTTCCGGCTTTTTTTGTGCTTCTGCTAGAAACGTTGATAGAATGCGAATGTTGAGAAAAAAGAAGAAAGAAATGTCCCCTCTTCGTGGACAAATGAGCCATAATGTGCTGAAATCGCTATAATGACGCGGTTTTTATGATTAAAAGTAAATGAATTTTCGATAAAAAAATGGTGAGAAAGCGAAATAAAGGTTGCAGTAAGGTGGGAATGGGAGTATTATTTAAGTTATTCTAATATCATTCCAATTTGGAGGGAAACACATGAACAAAAAAGCAATTGCTGGTTTATTAGGTGCCGCTTCATTAGTAACTTTAGCTGCATGTAATAACAACAAAGCGAATAACGCTGGTGGGGAGTCTGCTGCAAAAGCATCAGAACGTAAATTCCCAACAGAACTAACAAATGAAGGGACACCAATCAAAGGCGGTACAATTAACTATGCAATCGTATCTGCATCACCATTTAAAGGGTTAATCAACCCAATACTATCAGTAGACAATTCCGATGGTCAATTAGAAGACTTTGCATATGCCAACTTATTCGAATACGATGCAAACCAACGCATCAAAAAAGATGGCGGTATGATGGAATTCACTTTAGATAGAGAAAACAAAACTGTAACCTTAAAATTACGTTCTAAAGACTACAAATGGTCTGACGGTCAACCATTAACAATTGATGACTATATCTTCACTTATGAATTCATTGGTAATAAGGACTATAACGGTGTTCGTTACGATGAAAATGCTGCAAACATCGTTGGTATGGAAGAATTCCATGACGGAAAAGCAGATAAAATCTCAGGTCTTGAAAAAGTAGATGACCAAACTGTTAAAATTCACTTAAAAGAAGTATATCCAGCTTTAGAATTAGGTGGAAATGCGATTATGGGAAATATCATGCCAAAACATATCTTCAAGGATATGACTTATGATCAAGCTGTTGCTTCAGATGCTGCACGTACAAAAGTGGTAGGTAACGGACCATTCATCGTTGATAAAGTAGTTCCAGGTGAATCTGTAACATTTAAGAAAAACCCTTACTACTATAAAGGCGAACCTAAAGTGGACGGCTTAAAAGCGGACATTGTATCTCCAGATTCAATCGTTCAAGAAATAAAAGCCGGTAAATATGACTTTGCTTCAATGCCTGCTGATCAATATGATACTTATAAAGATTTCACCAACATCACATTAATCGGTAACATCACAAACAATATTTCTTACATGGGTTTTAACATGGGTCACTTTGACAAAGATAAAGGTGAACACGTATTCGAACCTGGTAAGAAAATGAGTGATCCTGCTTTACGTAAAGCACTTGCGTATGCATTAGATAATGAACAAGTAGCTAACGAAACTTACCAAGGGTTACGTATCGCTGCAAACACATTATTAACGCCATTCTTTGGTGAAATCTATGCGGATAAATCAGAAGTTCCAGGATTCACATACAAACCAGAAGAATCTAAGAAAATCTTAGCAGACGCTGGTTATAAAGATACTGATGGCGATGGTTATGTAGAAGACAAAGACGGTAAACCATTAACAATCACATTATTAGCTCCAGCTGGTAGCCAAACAGATGATGCTGTTATCCAACAATACATCGAATGGTGGAAAAATGTTGGTCTACGCGTAGAGTTATTAAACGGCCGTACATTAGATTTTAACGCATATGCTGAAAAATTAACGAAATATGCTGATGACTTCGATATGTGGTTAGGTGGGTTCGTAATTGGTTACAACCCTGACCCAGATGGATTATACGGACCAATCGCTCGTTTCAACTTCTCACACTATGTAAACGATGAACACACTAAATTAATTAGTGAAATTGCTTCAGAAGCTTCATTCGACCCAGCTAAGCGTGTTGAATTATTCAAACAATGGCAAAAATTCGTATTCGAAAATCCATTCCAAGTTCCACGTTTCAACACTTACTCATTAACAGCAGTAAACAAACGTGTGAAACACGTAGATATTGCTCAAGGTAAAGAAACTGGATGGGAACAAGTAGAATTACTATCTGAAACTGGTGTAGCTGATAAATAATTGAATTCTATTCAATCTTAAGGTCTCGCAATTGCGAGGCCTTTTTTGTTGCCATATAGAATGGATGAAAATACGATAAAATCAATAAGTATAGACAGTATAAAAAAGATAACTAAAATGAACTTAAAATTTTTAGAGATTTTGCTTGCAAAAAATTAAAATTATGTTAGAATTAACACCAAGTATTAATTTGTCAGACAATTCAACATATAAAGAAAGTTGAATCGGGTGTCTGAGAGTGGAGGAAATATGAAAAAGAAGAGTTTAGTATTCTTATCAGCTGCAGCAGCGCTAACATTAGCAGCGTGTGGTTCAGCAAACAACAACAGTAACACTTCATCTGAAGCATCAAAAGCTTCTTCAAAATCAAAATTCAATTCAGAAGTGACACATGAAGGAACACCAATCAAAGGTGGAACATTAAAATACGCACTTGTAGTAGCTTCACCATTCAGTGGTATCTTCATTGATGAATTAGCATCAAACTCAGTTGACTCAACAATTGCGAGTCAAGTTGACCAATCAATGTTCGAATACGATGAAAACCGTAAATTAACAAACACTGGTTTAGCTTCTATCGAATTAGACGTTGAAGGAAAAACAGCGACAATTACTCTAAACGCTAAAGACTACAAATGGTCAGACGGACAACCGTTCACAATCGATGACTATATCTTCGCTATCGAAGCAATCGGTAACAAAGACTACACTGGTTCACGTTACAACGACCGTTATACAAACATCGTAGGGATGAAAGATTTCCACGAAGGCAAATCAGATAAAATTTCTGGTGTTGAAAAAGTGGATGATTACACAGTAAAACTTCACTTTGAAAAAATGTTACCATCAATGCAATTAGCAGGTGGTGCAATTCCAGCATACACAATGCCAAAACACATCTTTAAAGATATCCCTGTAAAAGAATGGGAACAAAGCGAATACGTTCGTGGTTCTAAAGTAGTTGGTCTTGGTGCCTTCACAATCGAATCAGTAGTTGCAGGGGAATCTGTAACATTGAAAGCGAACGAATACTACTACAAAGGTCGTCCAAAATTAGATAAAGTAGTAATGCAAGTTGTATCACCAGATGCAATCGTTTCTGAATTGAAAGCTGGTAACTACGATATCGCTACAATGCCAAGTGCTCAATACGAAGCGTTCAAAGATTTAACAAACGTAACTTACGTAAGTTCATTCGCGCCTTCTTATGAATATATCGCGTTCCACTTAGGTAAATACGACAAGACTCAAGGTAAAAACGTTACAGATCCAAATGCGAAAATGGCTGATGTAAACTTACGTCAAGCGATGGGTTATGCATTAGATATCGACGCAGCCGGTGAAAACTTATATAACGGATTAAACTATGGTACAAACTCAATCATCTTACCATTCTTCAAAGACGTATATAACAAAGAACAAGAAGGTTTCACATATAACCCAGAAAAAGCGAAACAATTATTAGATGAAGCTGGATATAAAGACGTAGACGGCGATGGACTTCGTGAAAACAAAGATGGTTCTAAATTACAAATCAACTTTGCTGCACGTACTCGTGATGCTGCCAACGAATCATTAGTTCAACAATACTTATTATGGTGGAAAGAAATTGGATTAGACGTACAACTTTACACAGGTCGTACAATCGAATCGAATAACTTCTACGAAAAAGTTCAATCGGATGATCCAGAAATCGATGTATTCTCAGCTGGATGGGGTGTTGGTTATGATCCAAACCCAGCAAACTTATTCGGTGAAACTGCTAAGTTCAACTTCTCTCGTTATGTAAACGAAGAAGGTACTAACATCATCAAGAAAATTGCTTCTACAGAGGCATTTGATGAAGCTAAGAACGTAGAATTCTACAAAGAATGGCAAGCATACGCTAAAGACAAAGCGTTCTTAATCCCAACATTAGTAGGGGATAGCGTAACTGCGGTTAACAAACGTGTGAAATACTATGACACTTCAATCGCAACTAAAGATTCAAAAGCACAATTGTATCAATTAGAAGTAACTTCTGACACAGCAGCTAAATAATGCAATTAAACAAGTCTAGGAATTTTCCTAGGCTTGTTTTCATTATGAAAAAAGTTTTCAAAAATGAGAAAAAACTGATGAAAATTAAAAAAAGATTAGAAATACTATTGCAATTATTAAAAAGTTGGAGTATGATAAGTCCAACATAAATTTATGGATACACTCAAAAGCCTTAAAATAAAAGAATGGAGACTGATTATGATGAAAAAGAGAAATGTGATGATTCTGTTTTCTGCAACGGTTGCGCTAACGCTAGCAGCATGTGGTAGTAAAGAACAATCATCTTCAACAAGTAGCACTAGTGGAACAACGAAATACGCTTCTGAAGTCACTCACGACGGAACTCCAATCAAGGGTGGAACATTAAAATACGCAATCGTATCTTCTTCACCTTTCTCTGGAATTTTTGCGGATGAGTTATCTTCGGATACAAATGACTCAAGTATCGGTGGTCTAATTGATGAAAGTATGTTTGATTACGATGAAAACCGTAAGTTAACAAATACAGGTCTTGCAAGTATTGAATTTGACGTTGAAAATAAAACAGCAACCGTTACATTAAACTCAAAAGACTATAAATGGTCTGACGGCCAACCTGTAACCATCGACGACTACATCTTCGCGTACCAAGCCATCGGTAATAAAGACTATACAGGTGTTCGTTACGATGATGATTATAAAAATGTAGTTGGTATGGAAGAATATCACGATGGAAAAGCGGATAGCGTTTCTGGTCTTGAAAAAGTGGATGATTACACTGTGAAAATTCACTTCAAAGAAATGAGCCCTTCAATGCAATTAGCAGGTGGTTCTGTGTGTGCATACATCATGCCAAAACACATCTTCAAAGATATTCCAGAAGCTGAGTGGGAAAAAAGTGATTATGTTCGTGGAACAAAATTCGTTGGTTTAGGTCAGTTCAAGATTGAATCGATTGTTGCAGGAGAATCTGTGACATTAGTTCCTAACGAGCACTACTTCAGAGGAGTAGCAAAAGTCGATAAAGTCGTAATGGAAGTTGTATCTCCAGACAACATCGTTTCAGAAATGAAAGCTGGGAACTACGATATTGCTACAATGCCAAACTCACAATACGAAGCGTATAAAGATTTAACAAACGTAACATTCCTAGGTTCACAAGCATCTGCTTATGAATATATCGGTTTCCACTTAGGAAAATACGATAAAGAAACTGGTAAAAACGTGACAGATCCAAATGCGAAAATGTCAGATGTAAACTTACGTCAAGCAATGGCATACGCGCTCGATATCGATGCGGCAGGTCAAAACTTGTACAACGGATTACAACATTCTTCAAACTCAATCATCATTCCGTTCTTTAAAGATATCTATAATAAAGAACAAGAAGGCTTTACTTATAACCCAGAAAAAGCAAAACAATTGCTTGATGAAGCAGGCTATAAAGACGTTGATGGTGACGGAATCCGTGAAAACAAAGATGGTTCTAAATTAACCATTAACTTCGCTGCACGTACTCGTGACGAAGCAAATGAATCACTTGTTCAACAATACTTGAACTGGTGGAAAGAAATCGGATTGAATGTACAATTATATACTGGACGTACAATCGAATTGAACTCATTCTATGATAAAGTTCAGGCGGACGACCCAGAAATCGATGTGTTTGCAGCTGGTTGGTCTACTGGTTACGATCCAAACCCATCAGGATTATTTGGTGAAACAGCACAATTCAACTTCGAACGTTATGTAGATGCTGAAGGAACTGCCATCATGGATAAAATTAGTTCAACAGAATCATTTGATTCAGCTAAAAATGTTGAGTTCTATAAAGAATGGCAAAAATATGTTCACGATAAAGCATTTATCTTCCCAACATTAGTCGGAGAAGAACTTACAGCAGTAAACAAACGTGTAAAATACTATGATGTAAACTTAGGCAGCAAGAAATCTGCGTTATATCAGGTAGAATTAACAAGTGATACTGGTGCTAAATAAGAATTGGAAGGAGACGAGCTTCGGTTCGTCTCTTTTTGTTTGCACAAAATCTATAAAACCAATGAAAACGCATTAATGACGGGAATTTAGTGAAATTTGAATTTAAAATTAAAATAACATGAGAAAAGTTAATTTTTTGCTCATAAATAATGGTAATCACGCAGGATTCATGGTAAACTAAAAATACGCTGTATCTGCGCTCGAATTGTCATACAATTTGCAATCAGAGAGCATGCAACGTATAATAGAAACGTTGTTTTATTATTTTATATATTGAAATAGTTAACCAAAGAAAATAAGGAGGAATCGGATTTGACAATTGATAAGCCACTATTAGAAATCAATAACTTACACGTTGGTTTCCGTATCAAAGATGATTTTTATGATGCAGTAGATAATGTGTCATTAACATTAGAAAAGAATGAAATTTTGGCCATCGTTGGGGAATCAGGATGTGGGAAATCTACATTAGCGACAACCATCATGGGCTTGCACAACAAAAATAATACAAAGATTACAGGGGACATCATTTATAACGATGTGAACTTAGTAAACTTAAACGAAGCGTTATATAACAAAATTCGCGGAAATGATATCGGTATGATCTTCCAAGATCCATTGGCTTCATTAAATCCTTTAATGACAATTGGTGCTCAAATCGACGAAGCTCTTTATTATCATACAGAATTAGATGAAAAAGAACGTACTGAACGCGTACTTGAATTGTTAGGACAAGTAGGGATTCCAAACCCACAACGTACTTACAAACAATACCCACACGAATTATCAGGTGGGATGCGTCAACGTGTGGTTATCGCGATTGCTTTATCATGTAAACCACCAATCATCATTGCCGATGAACCAACAACTGCCTTAGACGTAACAATCCAAGCGCAAATCTTAGACTTATTAAATGATATCCAAAAAGAAACTGAATCAGGTATCATCTTAATCACTCACGACCTTGGGGTAGTAGCAGAAACTGCTGACCGTGTAGCCGTGATGTATGCTGGACAATTTGTGGAAGTAGCACCTGTTGAAGAGCTATTCACAAATCCTAAACATCCTTATACACGTTCATTACTACAATCAATCCCACAAGCGGGAGCAGAAGGCGAAGAGTTACACGTGATCCAAGGAACAGTGCCACCATTACCAAAATTACCACGTAAAGGTTGCCGTTTCGCACCACGTATTCCATGGATTTCAGCGGACGCTCACGAAGAGGATCCAACACTTCATGAAGTTGGTCCAAACCACTTCGTTCGTTGTACATGTTATAAACATTTCCATTTTGAAGGGGAGGAAGCATAATGAGCGGTTTTGTAACCATTGAAGATTTAAAAGTTCACTATCCGATTCGTAGTGGCTTCTTTAACCGAGTAACGGATCATGTTTATGCGGTAGATGGAGTATCACTTGAAATCGAAGAAGGTAAAACTTACGGTCTTGTTGGAGAATCAGGTTCTGGTAAATCAACAATTGGTAAATCGATTATTGGTCTAGAACACGTAACAAGCGGTAAAGTAATTTACGAAGGACAAGACGTAACAAACAAAGCACGTCGTCGTACTTCAGACTACAACCGTAACGTACAAATGATCTTCCAAGATTCACTATCAAGTTTTAACCCTAAAAAACGTATCTTAGATATCGTGGCTGAGCCATTAAGAAACTTCGAACGTTTATCTCCAGATGAAGAGAGAAAACGCGTAATCGAATTAATGGAAATCATCGGATTATCTGAAGAAGCATTATTAAAATATCCACACCAGTTCTCAGGTGGTCAAAGACAACGTATCGGTGTTGCTCGTGCCTTAGCAAGTAACCCTCGTTTAATCATCGCCGACGAACCAGTATCAGCGTTAGACTTATCTGTACAAGCACAAGTGTTAAACTACATGAAACGTATCCAAGATGAGTTCAACTTAAGTTACTTATTCATTTCCCATGACCTTGGGGTTGTGAAACATATGTGTGATGAATTGTTCATCATGTACCGTGGACGTTTCGTTGAAACAGGGAAATCGGAAGACATTTACGCGAACCCACAACATATCTATACTAAACGTCTATTGTCTGCGATTCCGGTTATAGATCCAGAAAACCGTGAAGCAAACAAACTACGTCGTAAGGAAGCTGAGAAATTCTACCAAGAAAACCAACAACTTTACTACGATGAAAACGGTCGTGTGTTTGATTTACAAAAAATCTCTGACTCACACTTTGTTGCATTAAATCCAAAAGGAGGAAAATAATTATGTGGAAAACCATTTTACGTCGTGTGTTATTAATGTTGCCACAAATCTTCATCCTTAGTGTGCTAGCATTCTTAATCGCGAAGATGATGCCAGGGGATCCATTTACAGGTTTAATTACTCCAGAAACGGACCCAAATACAATTGAAGCTTTACGTGTGAAAGCTGGATTCTATGATCCACTTCCTGTTCAATATTGGAACTGGATTTCAAAAGCATTCCGCGGAGACTTCGGTCAAAGTTATACTTACAAATATGAAGTAACAAAATTAATCGGTGAACGTATTGGTAACACAGTATGGTTATCATTATTAACATTGATTTTAACTTACTTAATTGCATTACCATTAGGGATGATTGCAGGTCGTTTCCAAAACTCTTGGGCTGACAAAGCAATCGTAGTATATACATTCATTACTTACTCAATCCCAGTATTCGTATTCGCGTTAGTTTTATTATGGTTGTTTGGTTATACATTAGGTTGGTTCCCAACTCGTGGATCTGTTGATTCAGATGTAGTTGCTGGAACACTTGGCTATTATGTAAACAAATTCCATCACATGATTTTACCAGCGTTTACGATGGCGATTCTTTCAACTACTGGTACGATTCAATATTTACGTACTGGGGTTATCGATGCGAAGAGCCAAGACTACGTTCGTACAGCACGTGCGAAAGGGGTTCCTGAAAATGTTGTGTTCAACCGCCACATCTTCCGTAACTCAATCTTGCCAATCGCAGCCTTCTTAGGATATGAATTCACTGGTTTAATCGGTGGTTCAGTGTTCATTGAAAACATCTTCTCATATCCTGGAATGGGGAACTTATTCGTAACATCAATCACAGGACGTGACTACTCAGTAATCTTAGCGTTACTATTACTCTTCGGTACAGCGACTCTTCTAGGTACGCTATTATCTGATATTATCATGAGTATTGTAGACCCACGTGTTCGTGTACAATAATAAAAGGAGGAGTAGCAAATGGAGCAAAATAATGTAAATACAGTTGAAGAAACTGTCGTTGAAGAAAGCACCGTATCTACACCGCCTGCTGGTTTTCAGGTTATTGTACGGGAGTTTTTAAAAGATAAAATAGCGCTTTTCGCGTTAATTTTACTAGCGTTGATTTTCTTAATCATCTTTGTCGGACCATTCTTTATCGACCAAGAAACTGCTTTGAAAGTGAATATCTTAGGTCGTTATAAAGCCCCAACAAACGCTCACGTTTTAGGGACTGACGAAAGTGGTCGTGACGTTTTAGCCTTATTAATTATCGGGGCTCGTAACTCAGTATTAATCGGGTTCTCAGTTACAATCTTGACATGTATCGTTGGTATTATCGTCGGATTGATTTCTGGTTACTACGGTAAATGGGTGGACACAACTTTAATGCGTGTCGTTGACTTTATCATGATCTTACCAACATTGATGATCATCATCGTGTTCGTAACAGTAATTCCAAACTACACAATGTTCCACTTCGTATTTATCATGACAGCCTTCTATTGGGTTGGTTCTGCTCGTTTATTCAGAACACGTACTCTTCAAGAAGCAAGCTTAGACTATGTAAATGCATCGAAAACATTAGGTTCAAGTGATATCCGTATCATGTTCCGTGAAATCTTGCCAAACTTAAGTTCATTAATTATCGTTAACTTAATCTTACGTTTAGCAGGGAACATCGGTATTGAAACAGGGTTAACTTACTTAGGGTTCGGTTTACCATTTACAACACCATCACTTGGTACATTAATTTCTGCAGCGAAAAATGCGGACATCATCGAACACAAATTATGGGTTTGGTTACCAGCCACAATCTTAATCTTAATCATGATGTTATGTATCAACTATGTTGGTCAAGCCCTACAACGTGCAGCGGACTCTCGCCAACGTTTAGGTTAATCTTTAAAATTAGAGAAGAGATTGAAGGAAACTTCAGTCTCTTTTTTTGTGCGCAAAAACTAGATATAGAAAAGATGTCAAAAATGGTATAATATAGATGGTAATTTAAAAGAGATTTTTATTAGAGGATGAATCATGAAGAGTAAGGCCATTATCAAAATGTATTTAATACCAACACTGCTTCAAATAACGGTTATCGCTGCATTGGTTGGAATACTGAAATTTAGAGGATTTGAATTAGGATATAATTCATTTTTAGGGATACTCTTTATTTCTTTAGCGGGTATATCATCTGCACTTTGGGGAATCGTTTATCAAGTTAAATGTCATTCCAAAAGACCCTTAGAAATTATAAAAGAATTTTTCAAAATAAAGCAATCTGTAAAAAGCTATACATTAGTACTGATTTTTCTGATATTGGAGTTTTCTTCAGTAATAATCAATAGAGGATTTAAAATAGCAAAGTCTATTACTACCGTTCCTTCTTTTCCTTAAGGCGATTGTATTTGGCGGCATCGAAGAATTGGGGTGGAGATATTCATTTCAACCTGCTTTAGAGAAGAAGATTCCCTATATTGCTTCAACGCTGATTACTTTTGTGTGTTGGGGTGTATGGCATCTCTTGTTCTTTTATATTGATGGAAGTTTAGAGAGTATTCATATTCTAGTTTTTTTACTAGGATTACTAACCAACTCTTTTATTCTGTCAGCATTATTTGCCTATTCCAACAGTTTATGGCTCTGTGTGATGACACATGCACTGATAAATACATTCTCTCAAATGAGTATAAATGATAATATCCTTCTAGATTATATAGCAAAAGCAATTTGTATCTTCTTTGCGGTTTATTTATATCATGTATCCAAAAAGAAAAGGACTTTAGATAAGTAATAAATGATTATTTTACGAAACAGTAAACGGAATTGGTTTGCTGTTTTTTTAATGAATAGGAATACAAGGGAAGAGAATGAAGCTCCTAAAAAATCGGCCAAAATGAAGCAGTTCTTAGTATCTAATAGAGAAGAAAAGTGCAGGATTTCGGTGTTTGGTTGTGAAATAGGAGGGAATCTAGTAAAATAGAATATACAAATGGCGAAAGGAGTGGCCACGATGAAGGTTAGTGAATCGTTTGAGACTGTTTTAAAGAATCGTGATTTGAAGCTGGATAAGAAAGATTTAGGCGATGGCGGCATTGCGTTTCTTGGTCTGTATTCAGAAGGAGAAGCCGAGTTTCCGTTTAGCGTCGTATTTGATGATAGCGAGGACCGTACCGATTACCAAATCACATATGAAGGAATCGGGAATGGAAAAGACTTTGGCTTAGATTTATTTGATGTGCTCTATTCCATTAATCGCTTGAACCAGGAGTTAGTGGCCTACTATACGCTACTCGTGGATTCAGACGGCGAGCTCTTTATTCGCTATGTGGGGAGAGTAACTCCATTTGAGACCTTTACGCTGTATGAATTACTCGTGATTGGCTCAAAAATTGCCTCAGAAGTACGTAAAACATTATTAGAGTTAAAGGATGAGAACGATATTTAAGAAGTATTCGCATTTGATAAAGCCATTCGACATTATTATTGTGCTCGTGTTATTGGCACTATCATTTTTACCAAATGCCATCTTTGCTTATCAACAAGCAACGAGAAAAGAAGAAGCAAAAATTTACGCGATTCTCACGATTGACGGAGAAGAAATCGAACGCTTTGAACTCAGTGAAAATACACCACATGATGAGTTCATCTACTTCCCGCATGACGATCAATATAATATTATTGAAATCGATGGAACGCGTATCCGTGACAAGGAGGATAATAGTCCAGACCAAATCGCGGTGCAAACAGGTTGGATTTCCCAGCCAGGTCAGACAAGTATTTGCTTGCCACATGGGCTGATGATTGAGATTGTCTCAACCGAGCCTGCTACTAGTGATAATGACACCATTATCCCGTTATAGAAATATGTAAAGTTCGCTACAGTCGTGGCGAACTTTTTTCGTTCCCGCGACTGTTTCCCTTCCAAGGAGGAGAGCATTTTGCCAGTAGCCTTTAAGATACGCCAAATAAACTAAAATCACACAGCGCATTTATTATTCCATATTCTTTCGTGTGTTTATAGAAATGAGAGCACTACTGCATAAGAATTTCTCTTTGAAGTAGACGATGAGGAGAATCGAGCGGATTTTATAATAGCAGTAATGGGGAATAGCATTCAAAGTGAATTACGTACTCCTGAAAATTTATTTTCTAGAGTACGTTTGAATCTTGAAAGAGCTTGAGACCGTGGCTCAAGCCGGTGCCCCATTACAGCTATTATAAAAAAATCCGCAAGGATTCGAATCATCGTCACATACCCAACCCTTAAGAAGCACCAAAAGAAATCCTTTGCTCAGTCATTGCGTACTAATTTTATAAAAAACTCACGAAAGAGCGCTGGAATATGGTATTATAGTGGAATAAGGAGGAATGCACTGTGCGAATTATTTCAGGAGAATTTGGCGGAAGACGCTTGAAGGCAGTACCGGGCCAAAATACTCGTCCGACAACTGACAAGATAAAAGAATCGCTCTTCAATATTCTTGGCGGTTATTTTGACGGAGGAGTCATGCTCGACATGTACAGCGGAAGCGGAGCCGTTGCCATCGAGGCCGTCTCTCGTGGGATGGACCGTGCGTTTCTATTCGAGAACAATCGCCTGGCACAAAAGACGATTGAGCAAAATATTGAGATTACAAAATCACCCGAGCAATTTCATTTAAAACGACAAAACGTCAAACAAGGAATCAAAACGATTGCGAGTGACCCTGCGTTTGAACCGTTCGAGTTGGTGTTTATGGATCCGCCATATCGCCTACAAGAAATTGTAAAGGACATTGAGCAGTTGCAAGAGTTGAATCTAGTTTCTCCAGATTGCGTGATTGTCTGCGAGGTGGATAAGGAAGTGCAACTTCCAGAGCGAATTTTAGAATTTGAGCAATATAAGCGAGTGGAGTACGGGATTACAGCCCTAGTGTTTTTCGACCGTACGACTAGCGAAGAGGAGGCTTAATATGAGAAAAGCGGTAGTAGCAGGAAGCTTCGACCCGATTACAAATGGGCATTTAGATATTATCGAGCGAAGCAGTGAGCTCTTCGATGAAGTGATTGTGGTTTTATCGCATAATGTTCAGAAAAATTATTTATTTTCTTTAGATGAGCGAAAATCACTGGCTGAAGAGGTGATTGCGCATGTACCTAATGCCAGAGTGGTAGCCGTAAGCGGAGGATTAACTGTAGAGGCTGCAGCACAATTAGGAGCTAGCGTTCTTGTCCGTGGCGTTCGAAACGCAACCGACTTCGAATATGAAGCGACTCTTGCATCCCATAACCGTGTTCAAAATGGTGATGTAGAGACAGTATTATTACTCAGCAAAGAAGAATACCGATTTGTAAGTTCGTCAATGATGAAGGAGTTGGCCCGCTTTGGAGGAGATGTAACGCCATTTGTTCCAAGTGTAGTAGCAGATGCCTTACAAGAAAAATACAAAGATGCGCCTGAACGCACAATAAAAATGGATGAGGAGATAACAGATGTCAAAGGTTAAGAAGATTATTATTGCAGCCTTAATTTTCGTTGTATTAGCGATTGTTGCGATGATTCCAATCCCGTATGTGATTGAATCGCCAGGGACTGCAGAAGAAGTATCCCAATTTTTAACGATTAGTGGAGCAAAAGATGAGGATCCAGGTTCTCTTAGGGTGCTGACGGTGTATGTCGAGCAGGCGACCGTTTTAACGTACTTTAAGAAGTTCTTGAAGCATCACGAAATGGTTCCGTCTGAAGAGGTATTCGGGGATTATACGCCAGAAGAATTCGATGCCCTGCAAGATTTCAGTATGAGAAATGCGCGTTCAAAAGCGGTTCGAGTTGCTTTTGAAGCTGCTGGAAAAACGGTCGAACGACATGTAAATGGTATTTTCGTCACACGTGTGGATCCAAACTCTAATTTCCGTGACAAGTTAAAAGTCGGAGATATTATCGAAACGATTGACGGAAAGAGTCCAGGGAATACGGATGAGAGCTTCGAAGAATTAAGAGACTATTTAGCAAGCCTTGAACCAGGACATACGCTAGTCCTTCAAGTGAAACGTGATGATGCAACAATGACAATCAGAGGTCAGTTGAAAATGGATAGCCGTACTGGTGGTATCCGTCTTGGATTTGGCGGGGAAGTGGACGAAGATGTGACTTCTGATCCATCCGTTGAATTTGACCCTCATGGTGTGAGTGGCCCTTCAGGTGGATTGATGTTCACGCTTGAAATTTATAACCAAATTACGAATAGTCATTTGAAAAACGGACATAATATTGCCGGAACAGGAACGATTGAATTAGATGGAACGGTTGGACGTATCGGTGGAATTGATAAGAAATTAGTGGCTGCGATTGAAGCAGGTGCAACGATTTTCTTAGCCCCAGACGATGAAATCACGGACGAAATGCGTGCACGTTATCCAGATATTAAATCGAACTACGAAGAAGTCAAAGAAGCGGCTGCGAAGTTAGGAACAGATATTAAAATTTATCCTGTGAAGACTTTGGATGAAGCCATTGAAATTCTAAAAAATCTATAACCAATGAGTCATTTTTCTCATATCTTTAATTGGAGAAATCTTTTTAAGGAGTGAGAGAAATGGCTTTTTTTGATGAGTGGAAAGAAAAATGGGAGTCGTGGAGTCTAGCGGTCAAGGGGGCTGTTATCGCTGTAGTACTTCTTTTATTAGTAGCTGTTGGTGGACTGCTGCCTAAAAAAGAAGAAGCTGTGGAAGAAATCGAAGCAGTAGTAACAACAGTGGTGGCAGAGAAGACAGAAGTCAGTACGACGCAAGAAACAGTCATTTTCGTGGATATTAAAGGAGCAGTGAAAAATCCGGGAGTCTATCAAATGAAGGTTGGAGACCGTGTAAAGGACGCGCTCGATGCCGCTGGAGGATTAACGGAGGAGGCGGATAGCCAGAAAGTGAACTTAGCGCAAAGAGTAGAAGATCAAATGGTGATTGTTGTGCCAAAAGTTGGAGAAGAAGCTGAGAAAATTCCAGCAGGAGAAACTCGTAAAGAAGCCGCAAAAGACGGAAAAGTGAATATTAATACGGCAACGGTGGAAGAGTTGAAAACATTGAAGGGAGTCGGCGAGAAGAAGGCGGAGGCGATTATCGAATATCGCAAGAAGAACGGTTCATTTCAAACAAAGGAAGACTTGATGAAAGTCCGCGGAATTGGTAAGAAGCTCTTCGAGTCCTTTCAGGAAAGGATTGTGACGCAATGAGTTACTGGATACTAGCAGTGCTTGTATCGTCTAGCATCGTTGTATTCGAAGGAGCAGTCGCTTGGTGGATTGTCCCTTTATGCATTATTGTTGTGGCGTGGAAACGAGGGCACGAGGCATGGAAAAGAGTGCTCGGTATCGTGCTATGTGTAGCGGTCGGGGTACGGTTGTTTTTATATATACGTGAAGTGACACATCCGTCTTTTACCGTTGATGATGCGGTTACTGGACAACTCGTAATAAACCCGAATCAATTAAAAGTGAATGGCGATTTAGTAACGGGAACTGCCACGCTGGAAGCTGGAACGAAGCACGAAAAAGTCTTTTTTTACTATGTACTCGAGTCGGAATCTGAGCAACAAGCCTTCTTGCAGTTACGTGAAGTGGTGCGAGTCTCGTTTGAAGGGACCATTGAAGAAATCGAGCATGCACGCAATAAAGGGAACTTCGATGCGAAAAACTATTATCTGAGTCTTGGCGTGCTGCACGCTCTAAAAGTCGAGCGATTGAATTCTGGGATGAAGAGCGTTTCAGGGTTCTGGAGCTTTGTGGAGCATCTGCGGTCTCAGTTATTGCAAGGGATACGTTCTCAAAAAGACAGCCGCATGAAACAATATACGCTTGCCTTACTCTTAGCGGACCGAAGTGGATTTAGCGAAGAAGAGTGGGAACAATACAAGCAACTTGGCCTCTTGCATCTCTTAGCCATCTCCGGTTTACATATCTCCTTAATGGTCGCCTGCCTCGAACGCCTCTCGTGGCGAATCGGCATCACTAGAGAGAAAACGCGTGGCTTATTGGTGCTGTTTGTAGTGCTTTACGGATTTGTGATTGGCTGGAATATTAGCGGTACTCGTGCCATTGGTATGGTGGTGTTTGCTGCCGTATCCAAACCATTCATCAAGAAACGGAGGAGCACGCAGATGGACTGCTTACTCTGGATGGCGATTGCTTCCATCCTCCTTTGGCCAGGCATCCTTTTAAATGTGGCCTTTCAACTAAGCTATGGGTTAACGGCCATTATTATTTTTCTCTCGAAATGGCAACGCGCGGTCTTGCCTCGCATTCGTGCTAATTTGTGGTTACCGATTGGCATGAGTCTTATCGCATTGCCGCTTCTGTGTCAGTATTTCTTTTATTGGAACGCGCTAAGTATTCTTCTGACTGCGCTCTTTTCGATGCTGTTTGAAATGCTGCTATTTCCGTTGTTAACCACCTATTTAGTCGCAGTATTGTTAAGTTTTGCGCCGCTAATAGAAGTTCTAACAACGGTTGGAGAAGGGATTCTCTCTGGGGTCTCAAAGGTTCTTACCTTTTGCCAGCAGTTGTCCTTTACGAAATTCACACTGGGGATTTGGGACAAGTGGGAAGTAGTTCTCTATCTAACAATTCTTATTACTATAGGAATTTTATTCGAGCGACGAAAGATGACGATGAAAAAAGGTGTTATTGGGGTGCTAGCCATACTAGCGCTATTGATGGAAGTGCCCTATCACTGGGGAACGGAACTCGTGATGGTGGACGTTGGGCAAGGGGACTCCATCCTTCTTTTAGCGCCAGGGTGGAATCAGGCGACGCTTATTGATACAGGGGGACTCTCTGATTTTAAACAGAAAGAGGCGTGGCGGCACCGAAAGAAAAAAGACCAAGGAATCACCACAGTTGTGCCAGCCTTGCAAGCAGAGGGCCTCTCGGAACTTTCACAGGTTATGCTGTCTCATGGGGACGAAGACCATGTTGGAAACTTAAAAACCATCGCCAAGCATCTTACTATTCGCCAACTCATTATCGGAAAAGGAATGGAAACAATTCCCTTGATGCAGGAGATAAAGAAGAGGTATCCAAATATTCAATGGCGACTGGTACTGGCAGGAGACGAGTGGAAATGGAATGAGACGACGTGGAAGGTGCTATGGCCAAAGAGTTTGTCTCACGCGGAAAACGAAGACTCAATTTTAGCGCTAGTGACAGTGATGAAGCAGACGATTTTTCTGACAGGAGACGCTTCAGAGAAGGTGGAAGAGGCTGTCGTTAAAGACAATCCACACTTACAATTCTCAATCCTTAAAGCGGGGCATCATGGGAGCAGGACATCGAGTGGCGAGGCGCTGCTCAAACTTGTTCAGCCAAGACTGGCGTTCATATCGTGTGGGAAGCACAATCACTATGGACATCCGAGTCCAGAGACTTTGGCGCGCTTGAAAGCTACTGGCGCTATCATTTTCCGGACGGACCAAGACGGGCAAATTCGGCTTCGGTTTACCACAGAAAAACTGGAAGTCACGACCACGCTTACGAAACGGAAAAAAGAATTGAAACAATAGACAAAGACTCGTTTTCAAGATAAACTAAAACAACAGGAGGCGAAGAAATGGAATTTGAGAAACAGCTCAATCGAATTAAAAAAGGGCAAGTTAGTCTGGTGTATCTCGTTCAAGGGAAAGAACCATACTTACAAGAGCTTGCGCGTAAAGTGTTTTTGGACACCATTGTCGCTCCTGAAGATCAAGATTTGAACGTGGGACGATTCAATATGGATGAAGTGTCCGTTCAAACCGCGGTTCAAGATGCCGAGTCTGTGCCATTTTTTGGAGACCGAAGATTGGTAATGATTGATAATCCAACCTTTTTAACAGGGGAGAAGGAAAAGAAATCCATCGACCATCAGTTGGACCGCCTACAAGCGTATTTAGAAAATCCGATGGACAGTTCGGTGATGGTTTTCTTTGCGCCGTATGAAAAGTTGGACCAACGTAAGAAAATCGTGAAACAGTTGAAGAAGGTTGCCGTTCTTCTGGACGCAAGCGAACTCTCAGAACGCGATGTGAGACAATACATCAAGGACTATTTACGTTCGCAACAATATGGCATTCAAGAAGAGGCGTTAAACACTTTACTTATCAAGACACAATACTCGCTTACGACTTGTATGAAAGAGCTTGATAAATTAATGGTTGCCGAAATTGGAACGTATTCCATTCGACTTGAAACGGTCGAGGCATTAGTGGCTAAAACCTTGGAACAAAGCATCTTTGATTTTGGAGAAGCCATCCTGAACAAAGACAGCAAACGTGCCCTTCAAATTTATCATGATATGCTATTGCAAAAAGAAGACCCAATCAAAATGAACGCGATTCTATTAGGCCAATTCCGCCTATTGCTTCAAGTGTCGTATTTGAAAAAAGCCGGCTACCAAGAACCCGAAATTCAAAAGACGCTCGGGGTACACCCGTATCGCGTCAAACTCGCGCTGAACCAATGCCGCCGCTACGGAACACCATTACTCGAAGCAGCCTTCCAGCAATTAGTCGAAACCGAGTACGCATTGAAAACCAGCGTCGGCATCAAAGAAATGCAATTGGAATGGTTCATCCTCCAATTTTGCGGCCAAAGAACGTTATAATTAGTCTGTTTGAAACGTCGATATCTTATTAAAGATTTCGGCGTTGAGTTGTTTGTAAATAATTATCTAATTTTAATTAAAATTTGAGTTGAATTAATAAAAATATGTAGTACAATGTATATACAATTAAGGAGGGGGTTAAAATGAGTACAATTTCATTACGTTTAAATAAAGAAGAAGAACGCCTTTTTAAAAATTATGCAGACTTTACCGGAGAAGGATTAACGACCCTATTAAAGAAAGCACTAACTGAAAAGATTGAAGAAGAATATGATTTACAAGCTGTAAAAGAGTACGAAAGTGCTAAAGCAAATGGAGAAGTTATATTAGTTGACCATGAGGAATTCTGGGGAGCCTTATAATGAGGTACACACTTTCTTATGATGAACGTCTCAAAAAGAAAATTAAAAAATTAGATAATGGAACCAAAGTAATCTTAAAAAAATGGATTGAAAAAAATTTGATGGACTGTGAAGAGCATAGAAGTAAGGGGAAACCTCTGCGTGGAACTTTGTCAAAATATTGGAGATATAGAATTGGAGATTTTAGATTAATTGTAGAAATCGAAGATGACCAATTAAAAATTATAGCATTTGAATTTGCTCATAGAAGTAGTGTTTACAAATTTATGAAATAGGAGAAAACAATGGAATTACTAATCGTTATCATCGCTGTTGTTATAGTAGCGGTAGTTGCTCTGATGTTCCGCACAAAACCAAATACCAGCGGAGCGTTGGAACAAACACCATCAACACAAGAGAGTACACCAGTAGAAGAAGCGTACATCCCAGAAGAATTAGAAGAGTACTTACGCGAATTGAAACGCAATGGCCAACCGATTCAAGCTATTCAAAAATTACGTAACGTAACAGGAATGAGCTTGTCAGAAGCCAAACAATTTGTCGACGACATCATCATCTAACAAAAAAAGAGTGTCCGAGCAGGAGACCACCCACCTCCCTCGGGCACTTTTTTCTTCCTGGAGCAGTCCAATTGTTGGGGCATTATTTCCTAGCACCTTCATATCCCCCGGGCACCCTCTCTTTTCCCCCGGGCCTTCGAATTGATTGGGCTTCTTTTTTATCTCTAAAATAGAGCATAGGGGGTAAAATTCTTACGGATTCTACGGGTGAAATTTAATTAGAGGATAAACAAAAAAGAATCAGTTTATTGAAAGAATAGCGGGGAAGTGCATTAAATGCGAATTAGCAGGAGTAGGAAGTTCTTCCATACTCCTGCTTTGAGGCTTTAAAGGCGAGAGACCTAGGCTCGAGCCGTTGCCCCGCTATAACTCTTTCAATAACAAAACTGATTCTTTTCAGTTTATCCGATATAACAATCTACCTTGAAGAAATCCGTAAGGATTTTACCCAACCAAGAAGCACCACTTCTATTTCAGAGCATAAAAAAAGAGCCCGAGATCAATTCTCAGGCTACATATTATTTGCTTAATTTTGCAGTAAGACGTGATTTATCACGAGAAGCTTTGTTTTTGTGGATTAATCCTTTAGAAGCAGCTCCGTCGATTGCTTTGTGAGCAGCACGTAATAATTCTTCAGCATTTTCAGCACCTTCAGCTACTGCAGCTTCAAATTTTTTGATAGCAGTACGCATAGCAGAAGTTTGAGAGTTGTTTGCTAGTGTTGACTTTTTGTTAGTACGAACACGTTTGATTTGTGATGCGATATTTGGCAATGGGTTCACCCCTCTTTCATTTAACATGTATAATCACTGATCAGTTGTTTCCAACACGAACTATTATACAAAAGTCCTACTTGAATTGCAAGCATGGTAATATGATTGGGCAGGACGGACAAACGGTAAAACTCCCGTAATGATGGTATACTAGAAAAGAAAGAGGTGAAGTCATGGATCAATTTAAATTAGTGGCTCCTTATGCACCAAATGGAGACCAACCTCAAGCCATCCAAGAACTCGTCGATGGCATCAAAAATGGGGTTAAAGAACAGACCTTACTTGGGGCAACCGGAACAGGGAAGACGTTCACGATTGCCAATGTGATTCAAGAAGTAAATAAACCAACGCTAGTATTAGCGCATAATAAAACATTAGCCGGCCAGTTGTACGGAGAGTTGAAAGAATTCTTCCCGGACAATGCGGTCGAATATTTTGTATCGTACTATGACTACTATCAACCGGAGGCGTACGTACCTGCCAGCGATACGTATATTGAGAAGGAATCAAGTGTCAACGATGAGATTGATAAATTACGGCATTCGGCAACAAGCGCCCTTCTAGAACGTCGCGATGTGATTGTAGTGGCGTCTGTGTCTTCGATGTACGGTTTAGTAAACCCAGAAGATTACCGCGACCATGTATTATCGCTTCGTGAAGGCATGGAAATCGAACGCGATGACCTATTGCGTCGATTGGTAGAAATGCAATTCGAGCGTAACGACTATGATTTCCGCCGTGGAACATTCCGTGTTCGTGGGGATGTCGTTGAAATCTTCCTACCAGGAAATGATGCGACAGCCTTTCGTATCGAGTTCTTCGGAGATGAAATCGAAGCGATTAAGGAAGTAGATGTGTTGACGGGTGAAATCAAAGCAACCGTGGAACACGTGCCGATTTTCCCAGCAACGCACTTTGTGGCGAACGAAGACCAAATTTCACGGGCCGTGGCTACGATTAAAGAAGAGCTTGCGGAACGACTCAAGGAATTACGAGACGACAACTTACTGCTAGAAGCACAACGCTTGGAGCAACGTACCAACTACGATATCGAAATGCTCCTAGAGATGGGCTACTGTAACGGGATTGAGAACTACTCCCGTCATATGGATGGTCGACGTCCAGGACAACCACCGTATACCTTATTAGACTTCTTCCCGAAAGATTCTCTCTTCGTGGTCGATGAGTCGCATATTACGATGTCGCAAATTCGTGGAATGTATAACGGGGACCGTGCGCGTAAAGAGCAGTTGATTAAATACGGCTTCCGCTTGCCAAGTGCCTTGGATAACCGTCCATTGCGTTTTGAAGAGTTCGAGGAACGCGTGCCACAAATCATTTACATTTCGGCTACTCCGGGGCCTTACGAGTTATCGCATACGCCAACGGTTACTGAGCAAATCATTCGCCCAACCGGCCTGCTCGATCCACCAGTGGAAGTTCGTCCAATTAAAGGACAAATTGATGACTTGATTAGTGAAATCAACCTACGTGTAGAACGCAATGAGCGTGTTTTCATTACGACACTAACGAAGAAGATGTCCGAGGACTTGACCGACTACTTAGAAGAAGTGGGCATTAAGGTGAAGTACTTGCATAGTGACATTAAGACATTGGAACGTACGGAAATCATCCGTAATTTACGACTCGGAGAATTCGACGTATTGGTCGGAATCAACTTGCTTCGTGAAGGGTTAGACGTGCCGGAAGTATCCCTTGTGGCGATTCTGGATGCGGATAAGGAAGGCTTCCTTCGTAGTGAACGTTCTCTTGTTCAAACGATTGGACGTGCAGCGCGTAATGCGAACGGTCGCGTGATTATGTATGCCGATAAGATTACGGATTCGATGCAAAAAGCGATTGATGAAACGAATCGTCGTCGTGCTATCCAAGAGGCATACAATAAAGAACATGGCATCGTTCCGAAGACTATCGTGAAGAATATCCGTGATTTAATTGCGATTACGCATGAGGTCGAAAAAGAAGATGCTCCAACGACTGCAAAAGACTTCAAGAAGATGACGCAAGAACAACGCCGAGAAGCGCTTGAGTTACTCGAGTTGGACATGCGTGCGGCAGCCAAAGACCTCGATTTCGAGAAAGCAGCCGATTTACGCGACGTGATTCTCGAATTACGTGCGGAGTATCGCTTATAAGAGGGTACATTGATGAAATGGAAATTAACAAAGGACTTACCAGAACTGGAAGGAAAAATCTTTCCAAGCCAAATGGAGGGATTTTCCTTTCAGGTGGTGAGTGCCAGCAAAAAACAAGGCTTAGAAATGGTAGTGCTCGATGAGGTTAACGAGCGCTATACCTTATTCGATATACCGACAACAAGTAGTAGCATCGCTCAAGCCTTGCGTGAAGAGGCAGAGGAGCTTGTGTTTCAGTGGATGCATCCCGAGCAATCAGATATTGAAGAAGCGCGCCAAAAATGGACAAAGTGGATAATCGAAAATATTGTCCCATACTGTGGCAATCCGTTTGAGAAGACGGAGGCGCTGGGCTTTACGGTTGAAGAACATAGTAAATGGTATGCGCTGATGATGGTAGTTCCGATTCAAAAACTAGGAGTAGCCTCCCAAGCGAATGCCCTAATTTTGAACGTGAAGATTCATCCGGAAGACAAGGAACGACTCATTGCGACTGATGGGATTTTCGAAGCCTATCATATGAATAAGAAGCATTGGATTTCGATTGCGCTGAATGTATGCTCAGATGACGCACTCGTGAAAGAGTGTATCTGTACCAGCTACAAATGTGTCGCAAAGAAAGACAATTCTTTACTTTCAACAAGAGATTCGTTATAATTTTCAACATAGCGTTTTAGCAAAAAGGAGATTTTTTTTATGGTAAATATTGCAATTGTAGGAGCGACAGGTGTCGTTGGAACAAAAATGATTGAACGTTTAGAAGAAAGCAACTTACAAGTGGACCACTTATATCTACTTGCATCAGCGCGTTCAGCAGGGAAAGTACTACAGTTTAGAGGAAAAGATTATGTAGTCGAAGAATTAACGGAAGACTCCTTCAAGCGTGATATTGACTACGCCATCTTCTCAGCAGGGGGCGGCACTTCATTGAAATTTGCGCCAATCGCAGAACGTGACGGCGTGATTGTAATTGACAACTCAAGCGCATGGAGAATGGATCCAGAGATTGACTTAGTCGTACCAGAGTGTAACGCACCAACATTAGAACGTAAGATTATCGCAAATCCAAACTGCTCAACTATCCAATCTGTTGTGCCATTACGTCCATTGCATGATGCATTCGGATTAAAACGTGTGGCCTATACAACTTACCAAGCTGTTTCAGGTTCTGGACAAGCAGGAATTAACGATTTAAGAAACGGGGAAAAAGGGGAAGCTCCAACAAACTACCCACACCCAATTTACAATAATGTATTGCCACATATCGACGTATTTTTAGAAAATGGCTATACAAAAGAAGAAATGAAAATGATTCAAGAAACTCGCAAGATTCTAGGATTGTCAGATGATGTAGCTATCACTGCTACTTGTGTGCGTGTGCCAGTATTCAACTCACACTCTGTAGAAATCAATGTGACTTTCGAAAAAGATACAACTCCTGAAGAAATTCGTGCGATTTTAGAAAAAGCACCAGGCGTAATCGTATTAGATAAACCTGAGGAAAATGTATATCCAACACCATTACAAGCAACTGGACATGATGAAGTGTACGTGGGACGTATTCGCCGCGACATTTCTCAACCAAACAGCTTCCACATTTGGTGTGTGGGCGATAATATTCGTAAGGGTGCAGCGAGCAACGCCATCCAAATTGCGGAGTACATTGAAGAACACGGATTACGTAAATGATGTTTTTAAAGTTGATAGGGCTGGATATTTTATCCAGTCCTTTTTTATGTCCTAAAAAACGCGATGTATCATTAATGATACATCTTTAGGAAATTAAAAGTGAGTGTAACATTTTTGTTACGTAACATAATTGTTACACTCTGAAAAATCAAAAGCAGGAAGCAAGTTTTTCCGCTTTTGAAGAGGATAAAATGTGATACAATAAAAGTACTATGGATGTAAAAGGAAGTACGTGTGTGAACAAGTTAAAACCTTATTTAAAGCCATATCTGAAAGAAACGATATTGGCACCGTTATTCAAATTATTCGAAGCGATTCTGGAGTTATTTGTTCCGCTCATTATGGCGGTCATTATCGACAAAGGAATTGGAAACCAAGACACGTCCTTGATTCTTCATCAAGGGGCCATCCTAATTGGTCTAGGAATTTTAGGCGTTGTCGTGTCGATTACCGCTCAGTATTTTGCGGCAAAGGCGGCAACTGGATTTACCGCTGATGTGAGACAGGCGCTCTTTTCAAAAATTCAATACTTTAGCTTTTCGCAACTCGATGCGCTGGGAAATGACACTTTACTCACGCGTTTGACGAGTGACATCAATCTCGTGCAAAACGGGTTAAATATCGCGCTTCGTCTATTGCTTCGTTCACCATTTATCGTTGGTGGAGCGATTGTGATGGCGTTTGTCGTGAATGTACAAATGGCATGGACGTTTGTCATTACGGTGCCGATTTTAGCAGTCGTCGTATTTGGGATTATTTACTGGACGATTCCGATGTATCGCCGTGTGCAAGATCGATTGGACCGTATTATGCGACTTGTGCATGAAAATCTACTTGGGGTGCGTGTGATTCGTGCATTTAACCGTGAAGAAAAAGAAATTCAGTCGTTTAGAGAAGACACTGAAACGTTGAATCAAGCGCAACAAAAGGTGAGTGGCCTCTCAGGAGCCATGAATCCTATTACATTTGTGATTGTGAATGTGGCGCTCATTGTCATTCTTTATGGCGGGGCAATTAAAGTGGATACAGGCACCTTAACGAAAGGGGAAGTCATCGCTTTAACAAACTACATGTCTCAAATCTTAGTCGAGCTCGTGAAGTTCGCAAACCTAGTTGTATTGATGACAAAATCAGTGGCAAGTGCAGAGCGTATTAACACGATTCTATCGATTGAAGCGGATATGGTCGAAGGCACTGAAGACGTTCATCCTGAAGGGGAAGTGGCGGTGGCGTTTAAAGACGTGACGTTGACGTATCAAGGAGACCAAAACGCAGCGCTGAACCATATCTCATTTACTGCACTGAAAGGACAGACCATCGGTGTTATCGGTGGGACGGGTAGCGGGAAATCGTCTCTTGTGAATATGATTCCTCGTTTCTATGATGCGACCCGTGGAAATGTGGAGGTGTTCGGAGAAGACGTTCGTCGCTACCGTTTTGCATCGCTTCGTGGAGCGGTCGGAATGGTCTTGCAAAAGGCACAACTCTTCCGTGGGACGATTGCCGATAATGTCCGTTTTGGAAATGCATCTGCTTCCAGTGAAGTGATAGAACATGCACTCGATGTCGCTCAAGCTAGCGAGTTTGTACAAACGAAAGAAGGCGGACTTGATTATGGCATCGAACAAAATGGTCGCAATTTATCCGGTGGGCAAAAACAACGGATGACGATTGCGCGTGCGATTGCCAAACAAGCACCGATTTTAATCCTAGATGATAGTGCTTCGGCATTAGACTTTGCGACCGATGCGAAATTGCGTGAGGCGATTAAGAACCAAACGCCACGCCCAACGACCTTTATCGTGTCGCAACGGGCGGCTTCAGTGCAGTATGCAGACTTAATTCTTGTACTCGATGAAGGAAATCTTGTCGGTAAAGGCACGCATGATGAGCTTTTAGCGAACAACGAAATTTACCAAGAAATTTACTATTCACAATTTCCAAAGGAGGATGAAGCATGAGACAGAACACTCAATGGAAAACGATTCGTAAAGTCCTCCGCTACATCCGTCGCTACCGGATTTATTTCGTAGCGTCCATTCTTTTGGCGAGTGTGAATGTATTCGGAACGTTAATGATTCCAAAATTAGTCGGAGAAGCCGTAGACCAAATGCTGGACACGGGTCAAGTGTTCTATGAAGGTCTGTTTGCCATCCTTTGGCAGATTGCCCTCTTTACAATAATAGCCTCCGTTGCGCAGTGGTTTATGAACCTCAGCAATAACAAGATGACGTACTCGGTGGTTCGTGACCTTCGTAGAGACGCGCTTGAAAAAATCGAGACATTGCCACTCAGTTATTTAGATATTCATCCAGCCGGAGAAATCGAGAGCCGTATCATTGCGGACGCGGATCAATTTGCGGACGGGCTATTGATGGGATTCACGCAGTTATTTACGGGTGTGATGACGATTCTAGGAACGTTAATCTTTATGCTCAGCGTAAATGTGACACTGACCCTCGTGGTAGTGGTGGTGACGCCAGTATCCTTTGTGATGGCCAGCTTTGTTGCGAAGAAATCTTATCATTTCTTTAAACAACAATCGGAAATTCGTGGCGACCAAACAGCTTATATGAACGAGATGATTGAGGGAACACGAGTGGTTACGGCCTTTCAACAACAAGAAAAAGTCATCGAGGACTTTTCGGTGATTAATAAAAACCTAACGGATGTATCGCTCAAGGCTATTTTCTTCTCGAGCATCACGAATCCGGCAACGCGCTTTGTCAATAGCATCGTCTACACCAGTGTGGGCGTGTTCGGGGCGTTCTTCGTGATGAGTGGTGGCGTGACGGTGGGGCAACTGTCGTCCTTCTTAAGTTACGCAAACCAATATACGAAACCATTCAATGAAATCTCAGGAGTCATTACCGAACTGCAAAATGCGATTGCCTGTGCCAACCGTGTGTTTGAACTGTTGGAACAACCTTCTGAGAGTCCAGAGCACAAAAATGCTGTGTCTCCTGAAAACTTTGATGGAGCGGTGGAATTTAGCCATGTGGACTTCTCTTATGTGAAAGACCAACCGCTTATTGAAGACTTCTCGCTTGAGGTCAAACCAGGGCAACGAGTGGCGATTGTCGGTCCAACCGGAAGTGGGAAGACGACATTGATTAACTTATTGATGCGTTTCTACGATATTAATAGTGGAAAATTAGCCGTCGACGGCCATTCGATTGAAGACATCACGCGTCAAAGCCTGCGAAATGGATTTGGAATGGTGCTTCAAGAAACATGGCTTCAAACGGGAACTGTCCGTGAAAATATCACGATGGGAAATCCAACGATTAGCGAAGAAGAGATGATTCGCATCGCCAAACTCTGCCATATTCATGGATTTGTAAGCCGTCTGCCACAAGGATATGATACGGTGATTTCAGATGACGGTGGGGACTTCTCGCAAGGACAAAAACAATTGCTCTGCATCGCGCGTGTGATGATGGGACAACCAAATATGCTGATTCTCGATGAAGCGACTTCTTCCATCGATACACGTACCGAGTTGAAGATTCAAGAAGCCTTCCAACATCTGATGGAAGGACGCACGAGCTTTATCGTGGCACACCGTTTGTCGACGATTCGTACCGCGGATGTGATTCTAGTCTTAAAAGACGGACATGTCATTGAAAAAGGAAATCATGCCAGCTTGATGGAGCAACGTGGATTTTACTACAATCTCTATCAAAGTCAGTGGCAACATTAAAAATAAAAAGAAGCGTAGGCCCCATATGGAGTCTACGCTTCTTTGAATTGCTGAAAGTGCAAAATTATCATATATGATAATTTCAAACGATTATGAATTGAATTCTTCTAGTGCTAGAGATGAATTGTAAGTACAAAATTATCATATATGATAATTTCAAACGATTATGGATTGAACTCTTCTAGAGCTAGAGATGAATTGCAAGTACAAAATTATCATATATGATAATTTCAAAAGATTATAAATTGAATTCTTCTAGCGCTAGAGAGGCTTCTTCCCATTCGGCGAGAAGTGTTTCTTGGCGCTCGAGAAGGGCTCCTTCTTCGGTTGAGAGGGCAGCGGATTTATCTGGGTCAGAATAGTTTTCTTCCAGCGTCATCGACTCGTGCACTTGTTCGAGTGCCGTTTCGATATCGTGCATCTCCGTTTCTAATTGCTCGATGCGTCGTGTGAGCGTACGGATTTGACGTTGCTCTTCTTTAGAAGCATGGTAGCTGGCTTTAGCTTCTGTCATCGGCTGGGCCGTCGCTAGTGGGGCATCCTTGGCCTCTTGCAAAGCGGCAAGTTCTTCTTTCTCTTGTTTTTTCTCGAGATAGTAGTCGTAGTCGCCTAAATACAGCGTGCTGCCAGTTTCTTCGATTTCAAGAATAGCCGTTGCGACCTTGTTGATGAAGAAACGGTCATGCGAAACGAAACAAATAGTACCGTCGTAATCGATGAGGGCATCCTCGAGGACTTCTTTACTGTCGATGTCCAAGTGGTTGGTTGGTTCGTCGAGCAGTAGGAAATTATCATGTTCAAGAGACAGTTTGCAAAGTGCCAAACGAGCCTTTTCACCCCCGCTGAGTTGAGCGGTTGTTTTCTCCACGTCGTTGGCTGAGAAGAGGAAACTGCCAAGAATCGAACGGACGTCTTTTTCCGGCATCGTTGAGTGACGAGACCACAGTTCTTCTAGAACCGTTTGATTCGATGAGAGGCCGGCCAAGTTTTGGTCATAGTAACCGACTTGAACGCCAGCGCCTAAATCAATCGAGCCTTCAATTAAAGGAAGTTCTCCCGTAATCGACTTCAAGAGGGTAGATTTTCCAATTCCGTTAGGTCCCACAATCGCGATGGCTTCACGCTTACGAAGCTGGAAGGAAATCGGACCGCTCAAGGCTTCGTGGTCGTAGCCGATATAAGCATCCGTTACTTGCAACACTTGGTTTCCAGATTCGCGTTCCACGGTAAATTCAAAACGAGCAGAGCGCTGATCGCCTTTTGGTTTCTCTAAGCGTTCCATTTTCTCGAGTTTCTTACGGCGGGATTGCGCACGTTTCGTCGTTGAAGCGCGCACCAAGTTTTTCGCGATGAATTCTTCTAAGTCGTGAATCTCTTGTTGCTGCTTCTCGTAAGCTTTTTGCTTCAGTAAATATCGTTGCTCGCGTTCCTCTAAGTAATGCGAGTAGTTGCCTTTGTAATATTCGCAGGCCTTATGACTGATTTCATAGACTTCGTTACACACACGGTCCAAGAAATATTGGTCATGGGATACGATGACTAGCGCGCTACTTGAAGAGCGTAAGTAGTCTTCAAGCCACGTCAATGTCTCGATATCCAAGTGGTTCGTTGGTTCGTCTAAGATGAGTAAGTCGTGTTTCTCTAATAAAATACGAGCCAGAGCGAGACGAGTGCGTTGACCTCCAGAGAGCGATTGAATCGGTTGGTCGTAGTCTTCTGGATAGAAACGGAAGCCATGAAGCACCGTACGAATTTCAGACTCGTAACCATACGCATTCTTCTGGTTGAGTTCTTCTTGCAGTTGGTCGTAACGCTTTAAGGCGAGCTCGTACGCCACTGGGTCACTCAGAAGGTCTGGGTCGCCGAGTTGTTCTGCTGCTTTTTGCGCTTGTTTCTTCAAAGTTTCTACATCTTCAAAGAGATGCACCATTTCTTCCCAAACGGTACGGGAAGACTCGATGGCAGCGTATTGGTCTAAATAGCCAATCGAGAGGTCTTTCTTTTTTGACACAGCGCCAAGAGAAGGTTCCTCGATACCAGCCAACATTTTTAGCAGTGTGGATTTTCCAGTACCATTTCGCCCAACGATGGCAATGCGTGAATTTTCTTGAATATGAATCGTAATATTTTCAAATAGGACTTCATCCGCAAACGTACGCGCGAGTCCTTGTCCTTGTAGTAAAATCATGACGGGTCCTTTCAATGTGGTTTCAGTTTATTTTAGCATAAAAAAGAAGTGGAACAATATTGATACGCGTTCTTCTTTGCATTCACATTCACAATAGGGAGGTTGTGAAGAAAAAAGCACAAAGCCTTCTGTATATAAGCGAAACTTAGGAATGTTCGTGAGGTACAAGCATACTGTTTGTGAAATGAATTGTCGTTGTGATAGAATACGCATGGAAATAAAAGAAAAAGGGAGTCTTATTCATGAAAGATTTAAACGAATTAAAAGAAATCGAAGTGCCACGCGCAACTGCGAAACGTTTGGCCATTTATCATCGTTACTTACGTTTCTTGCATGACGCAGGAAAACGTCGCATCTCATCAACTGAATTAAGTGAAGCCGTAAAAGTCGATAGCGCAACAATCCGTCGTGACTTCTCATACTTTGGAGCTTTAGGAAAACGTGGATATGGATATGATGTAGAATACTTATTAGAATTCTTCAGCCATACTTTAAACCAAGATCGCTTAACGAACGTCGCTCTAGTAGGGGTTGGTAAATTAGGACAAGCGCTCTTAAACTACAACTTCCACCAAAGCAACAACGTGCGTATTAGCGCAGCGTTCGACGTAAACGAAGACATCGTTGGAACAATCCAAACAGGTGTGCCAGTTTACAGCATGGATGAAATGGTAGAACAATTGAAAGTTCAACAAATCCAAGTGGCCATCTTAACAGTGCCTCAAGATGTTGCTCAAGAAACAGCAGACCGCTTAGTAGAAGCAAATGTTCGCGGAATCTTGAACTTCACACCAATCCGCTTAGACGTACCAGAAAACGTTCGAGTTCAAAACGTGGACTTAACAAACGAACTTCAAACACTAATTTATTTCTTGGACAACCAAAAATAATCTGATAAAAGGCATCCGCATAGGGTGCCTTTTTTGCGTAAAAAATAAGCACTAATCCAATCCGATTTGCGGAGCGATTAGTGCTTTTCTTTTGGTTCTTTATCGTCTAGTGAATCCTCGTCATCGGGCAGATTCTCGATGAGGTTGGCGAGTTTTTTCAACTCGTTATAGGTGCGAAGCATGTTGATACTTGTTACGATGCTTGTCGTTGCGAATAGACAGCAGAATAATGTGATAAAGTCAAATCCATTTCCAGGATAATGCGTCGTTGCTAGAAAGATAAAGAAGACGGCTAATATGATTTCAAAATATAGTTTTCTGAAGAAACTTTTTCGTGTCATTGCAATCATCCTTTCATGTCAAAATCTTACAAAATTCCAGACAAATAAGCAAGTATTTATTCTTGATTTTTCCTGACCAAATGAGTATCATAAAACTATGAGTTAGCACTCAGTGTTTTTGAGTGCTAAAAAAGATGAAGGAGGATTTCATATGTTAAAGCCTTTAAAAGATAGAGTTGTTATTCAAATGGTAGAGCAAGAAGAAAAAACTGCTGGAGGATTATTCCTACCAACAACTGCTCAAGAAAAATTACAATTTGCAAAAGTAATCGCAACAAGCGAATTCACTGCTGCAGAAGACCGTCAAGTAGCGGTTGGCGATAAAGTCGTTTTCGAGAAATATTCAGGAACAGAAGTTAAATTAGATGGTCAAGAATATATCATCGTGAAAGAAAAAGACATTATCGCAATTGTTGAATAAAGGAGGATACAACTATGGTGAAAGATATTAAATTTGCAGAAGACGCAAGAAGCGCCATGCTACGTGGTGTGGACGTTTTAGCGAACACAGTAAAAGTAACATTAGGACCAAAAGGACGTAATGTTGTATTAGAAAAAGCATTTGGGTCTCCACTGATTACAAATGATGGGGTAACAATTGCCAAAGAAATCGAATTAGAAGATCACTTCGAAAATATGGGTGCAAAACTCGTGGCTGAAGTAGCTTCAAAAACAAACGATATTGCCGGTGACGGTACAACAACAGCTACTGTTTTAACACAAGCTATCGTTCGTGAAGGATTGAAAAACGTAACAGCTGGCGCAAACCCAGTAGGCATCCGTCGCGGGATTGAACTTGCAACAAAAGCAGCTGTTGAAGAATTACATCGCATTTCTCGTCCAGTAGAATCAAAAGAAGCCATCGCACAAGTTGCGGCCATTTCTTCAGGTTCAGCTGAAGTCGGTGAATTAATCGCTGAAGCTATGGAAAAAGTGGGTAACGACGGCGTTATCACAATCGAAGAATCTAAAGGGATTGAAACAGAGTTAGATGTTGTAGAAGGAATGCAATTTGACCGTGGTTACTTATCACAATATATGGTGACAGATAATGACAAGATGATTGCGACTTTAGACAATCCATTTATCTTAATTACAGATAAGAAAGTATCAAACATCCAAGAAATCATTCCATTATTAGAACAAATCGTTCAACAAGGACGTGCGTTATTAATCATCGCGGATGACGTGGATGGCGAAGCTTTACCAACATTAGTATTAAACAAATTACGCGGAACATTTAACGTGGTAGCTGTAAAAGCTCCAGGATTCGGTGACCGTCGTAAAGCGATGTTAGAAGATATCGCTGTGTTAACTGGTGCTCAAGTTATTACAGAAGACCTTGGCTTAGAATTAAAAGACGCAACATTAGCTCAATTAGGGACAGCTGGTAAAGTTGTAGTTTCTAAAGACAGCACTACAATCGTTGAAGGTGCAGGCTCTAAAGAATTAATCGCGAACCGTGTTGCTTTAATTCGCGCACAAGCACAAGATACAACAAGTGATTTTGACCGTGAAAAATTACATGAACGTCTTGCTAAATTATCAGGTGGGGTTGCCGTGATTAAAGTCGGTGCCGCTACTGAAACAGAATTGAAAGAGAAAAAACTTCGCATTGAAGATGCCTTAAACGCAACTCGCGCAGCGGTTGAAGAAGGAATCGTTTCAGGTGGGGGAACAGCTCTTGTGAACGTTCAAAAAGTCGTAGACGCTCTTGAATTAGAAGGCGACTTAGCTACAGGTGCGAAAATCGTATCTCGTTCATTAGAAGAACCATTACGTCAAATCGCAGAAAATGCGGGTCTTGAAGGTTCAGTCATTGTTGCTCGTTTGAAATCTGAAGAAAAAGGAATTGGATACAATGCCTCTACAGATGAATGGGTAAACATGATTGAAGCAGGTATCGTGGACCCAACAAAAGTAACACGTTCTGCTTTACAAAATGCTGCATCTGTTTCAGCATTATTATTAACAACAGAAGCTGTTGTAGCTGACAAACCAGCTCCAGTAGCACCACCAATGCCAGGGATGGATCCGGGCATGGGTATGATGTAATCAAAGAGGGGTGAAAGTTTTTCACCCCTCTTTTTCTTTTAGTTACAATAAAACACCGAAAGGTGCTTACTAAAAAAAAGAACTTCGTTCAAAACTTCGAACACTGAAGGATTTGTTTATAATAGCTGTAATGGGACAACGGTTCGAGCCTGTCGTCTCTCACCTCAAAAGCCTCAAAGGAGCCGTACGGAATGACTTCCTACGGCTCCTAATTCGCATTTTGTGTTATTCCCCATTACTGCTACTATAAAATCCTTCGTGTTCTTCGTTTTGAACTCTTTTTTAGGAGATACTTATAAAAAAGAGAGTGGAATAGAGAAAGAAAATAAGACCAACAGAAATGTTGGTCTTATTGTTGTGCTTATGATAATAAAGTACGGCAGTGATCGTACTCTGGATACGAAGAGAATTCTGCGCTGAGGAAGTCTTCGATAAAGGAGAAGCGTTCTTTAAACATTGAACGGACAGCGTCAGACTCTGTATGCTCCAAGGTATAAGCCGTTACTTGCAGGAAGAGTTGAGGGTGAGAGTCTTGCAAGATTTCAAGGAGTCCCTCCAATGTATCGGGGTTTTCCTGTCCGATTTGTTGCAGCAAGGTATGGATGGAAATCCAGTCTTTCATATCATACGTTATGTCTTCGGTTGTTACCTCTAGTTGAGAGAGGAAATCGTCAAAGGAGTTTGCCACTTCGAGCCACTGATCCATTTCAACATCAATCAGACGAATGCTTGGTTCCTTGTCAGCACCTTTTTGATAATCGAAGGCATAGTAGACTGGTCCGTCTTGGAAAAAGACTACGAAATACTCAGGCAATCCGGTTACTTCTGGAGACCATCTTGCATCCAGAATGCTTGGGAAATACGGGCCTTCTGAGTAGCCACTCAGTCCATTACAGAGCGCGTAGTCGAGGCCAAATCGCGTTGGTTCCGCCGTTGTAATCTTAGTGTTCGTGAAGAATCCGGCACCATTTTCCAAAAGAAAATCCACGTAACTCTGTGGTAGTGGAAAACGAGAGAAATTCTCCTTCGTTTGTGGAATAGGTGAGAATAACTGATGCTGAATCATGGGGCTCCTTTCTACTGCAAAATCCGTCTTAGGATGGATGCAGAAAATTTTACGTTTTGCTACTCTATCTTTACCTACTATTTTACACACAAATAGGAAAATATGGTACAATGAGGGTATTAAATCTAAAGGAGAGTGTCACAAAATGACAGTAGTATGGATTGTATTAGGAGTCTTAGCAGTAATTGTTCTATGGGCAATGTTTGCTTACAACGGACTTGTACAACAAAAAAACTGGGTTCAAGAAGCTTGGGCGCAAATCGATGTTCAATTACAACGTCGTAATGACTTAGTTCCAAACCTTGTTGAAACAGTGAAAGGTTACGCAAAACACGAACAAGAAACATTAACTCAAGTAATTGCGATGAGAAACCAAATTGCAAACATGGGTAGCGATGTTTCACCACAAGAAAAAATGGAAGCATCTAACCAATTATCAGGTGCTTTAAAAACTATTTTCGCTTTAGCTGAAAGCTATCCTGATTTAAAAGCGAATGACAGCTTCTTAAACTTACAAGAAGAATTGACAAACACAGAGAACAAAATCTCTTACGCTCGTCAATTATACAATTCAAGTGTTGCGAGATATAACATCTCTATTCAATCAATTCCAACAAATATTATTGCTGGTTTTGGTGGATTCACTAAAGAAGAAATGTTAGAAACTCCAGTTGAAGCTCGTAAAGTTCCTGAAGTGAAATTCTAATTGACAGTTCATTAGTAGGGAGGGAGTGCTAGGATGTTATACCAACAAATTGCTTCCAACAAACGCAAAACGCTTGTCGTGATTGTGTTGTACATGGCGCTCTTCGTTGCAGTGGGTATCGGAATTGGATATTATGCTTTACGCAGTGTCGTCGCTGGGGTCATTATCGCCCTTGTTGCAGGTGGCCTATATTCAATGATGATGATTGCAAATGCGACTAATGTAGTGATGCAATTAAATCATGCCAAAGAAATTACAGATAAAAATCAAGCACCGATGATTTGGAATATCGTCACTGATATGGCGATGATCGCAAAAGTGCCAATGCCACGTATCTTCATTATCGAGGACGAATCTCCAAACGCGTTTGCGACAGGAAGTTCTCCAGAAAAAGCTGCCGTGGCGGTTACAACAGGGTTATTAGAACGATTGAATCGTGAAGAACTCGAAGGGGTTATTGCCCACGAGTTTGGACACATTCGTAACTATGACGTTCGCCTTCAAACGATTGCGATAGCGCTTGGTGCCGTGATTGCCATGCTCGTCCAATTCGGAAGTCGCATGATGTTCTGGGGTGGCGGTAGTAGAGACCGAGATGATGATGACAACGGTGGCGGCGCAAATGCTATCTTCATGGTCATCGGTTTAATCGCGATGATTCTTGGACCATTTATGTCGACCATCCTGCAGTTGGCCTTGTCACGAAATCGTGAGTATTTAGCAGATGCGTCAGCGGTGGAATTCACACGAAATCCATATGGACTTATCTCTGCGCTTACGAAGATTTCAGAAGCTCCGCCAATGACGGAAGCCGACAAGAAGAGTGCGGCGTTATATATCTCAAATCCGTTTGGGGAAGAAGGAGATTCGCTCTTCTCAACACACCCATCAACGGCCAATCGTATTAAACGATTAGAAAAAATGTAACCTGAAGACTGAGGATTCCTCAGTCTTTTTTGTTTTCTGAGAACTAGATTAGAATGTTGCTAAATTGTTACAAAAGAAAACGGTTCACACGTAAAAATGTAATCTAATATACATGTTTTAGTAGAAAGAAATCCTATATAATGGAACATGATAAACTCTATGGAGGTGAGACTGTGGCTAAACAATTGTATATCCATTACGATAGCGTATCGAACCATGTATTAACGAAGTCGATTGCGTTTCGTTTGTCTGCCTTACCACAGTCTGAGATTCCGCAAAACCTTCTTCTCTTAAACGGGAAGTCCAGCCTTGCTACCCACGATCCGTATACTGGCTTCATGTGGGTGAAGGGGCGTAAAAATGTGTTAGCGTATCTCCAAGGGGTGGAAGAAGGCAAAGAGGCGCCATCAAATTGGGTGGACTTTGATTCGATTGATTTCGTACATCAATTAACACCGCAAGAAATTGCAGACTTGCTGTATATTTCGCACGCGAAGACGCACTTGCATTCGCCGTTCTTCTATAAATTACAAAACAACTTTATTTACTTGTCACTTGAAAATGGCTACTCGAAAGTGTACTACCGTAAAATTGAGCAGTTCTTGCCAATCTTATCAACGCAAGTCCAAATCGAGATGACAGATATCTTGAACGAGACACCGAAGTTCTTATTCTTTGGTTCTGACAAAGTGGCTTCAGCGATTTCCATCGAAGCGCTCAAAGAAATGATGCCATTGTATCGTGAAGGAATCAGTCTTGCTTTTGATAAAGTCACAAAGAAAGAAGACAGCTACGAAGTACCAATCTTCTTAACGGAAGACCGTTATCATTATGCCGATAAAGAAGTGACACAAAACGTCCGCATCGGACAACTCGCGTATAGCGAAACGTATCAAAACTGGAAGGTTTCAGCGAAACTTCCAACGAATGACGCTATTTAAAGCACTTTTCACAGCGGTTGTGAGAGGTGCTTTTTTAATCCCTTGGCCGTAACTTGTAACCGTTGGGCCGTTTTGTTATACTGAAAAGTGCAAGGTTATTTTCAAAATAACGTTCGAAGAGCCTAAATGAGGCGGTTCGCAGCACGCGAATAGTTTGGAGGATTCATATGAAAATTGTAGTAATTTACGGTGGAAAGAGTGCAGAGCACGATATTTCAATCTTAACAGCCGGTTCAATTATTAAAGAAATTTATTTCGAGTATTACGATGTACAACCAGTGTACATTACAAAAGAAGGAACATGGTTAAAAGGAGAAGCATTAAAAGCTCCTGTAGCCTTTGACCAAGCGCTTCGTTTAACAGAAGGAACTGTAGCGCATTTTGCAACTACTGAAGGCGAAACTTCAACAGGGGTTCGCATCCAACCATGCGATATTGCTGGACCAGATACAGTAGTTTTCCCAATCTTACACGGACCAAACGGAGAAGACGGAACGATTCAAGGATTGTTCGAAATCCTAGATCTACCATATGTTGGTTGTGGCGTATTAGCCAGCGCAAACGGAATGGACAAAATTGCCAGCAAGCATTTATTCCAACAAGCAGGTATTCCACAAGTGCCATTCGTACCTTTTGTGAAAGCTGATTTCGAAAAATCACCAGAAGCCATCTTCACACGTGTGGAAGGAACATTACGCTATCCAGTATTCGTGAAACCAGCGAATATGGGTTCAAGTGTTGGGATTTCTAAAGCGACAAACCGCGATGAATTAACAGCAGCCATCGAAGAAGCGTTGAAATATGACCGTCGTATCGTCGTAGAACAAGGAATCGACGCACGCGAAGTGGAAGTTGCGGTTCTTGGAAACGACGAAGTGAACACATCTGTGGTTGGGGAAGTCGTGAAACAAACAGGCTTCTACGATTACAACGAAAAATACATTAACAACACCACAACACTTCAAATCCCAGCAGCGATTCCAGAAGAAGTCTCTGCAAAAATTCGTGAATATGCTGTAACAGCATTTCGTGCCATTGACGGTAGCGGCTTAACACGTTGTGATTTCTTCTTAACAGAAGCTAACGAAGTGTTTATCAACGAAGTGAATACAATGCCAGGGTTCACACAATTTAGTATGTATCCAAAACTTTGGGAAGCAATGGGCATTTCCTATAAAGATTTAGTCGAAGAACTCATTCAATTAGCGTTGAAACGCTATAACGATCGTCACGCGAGATAAGGGGTAGAAAGATGAGTATTGGAACAGTTGCTGAAATTACAAAAGCCGTCGAAGCGATTGATTATCAATCAGCACATCGATTTGAAGTTATAGAATCTGTGGCTTTCGACACACGAAAATTAGGTCCAAACAGCCTTTTCGTGCCACTTCAAGGGCAAACAGACGGACATGATTATATTGAACAAGCGATTCAAGCAGGCGCAACAGCCGTGTTATGGGGCAAACAAGATGTAACGCCACCAGATGGAATTTGTGCCATTTGGGTAGACGACCCACTTCAAGCTTTTCAAAAATTAGCGAAATGGTACTTAGAAAAAGTATCACCACGCATCGTTGGAATCACAGGTAGTTCTGGGAAAACAACGACAAAAGATATGACAGCAGCCGCTCTAGGCGCACGCTACCGTGTCTATAAAACACAAGGAAACTTCAATAACGATATCGGCTTACCACAAACGATTTTAGATATGCCCGAATCAACTGAAGCGCTCGTCTTAGAGATGGGAATGAGTGATTTCCACGAAATCGAATTCTTATCAAAATTAGCACGCCCAGAAGTCGTTGCGATTACGCTCATCGGTGAATCGCATATGGAACAATTGGGAAGCAAGGAAGGCATTGCCAAAGCCAAACTTGAAATCCTTTCTGGACTACAAGAAAATGGAACTTTCATTTATCCAGCGCATGAAGATTTAATTACAGCAGGCATTGCGCAAGCTGAAAAACCAACAAACTTCAAAATCGTTACAGTCGGTGAAGGAAGCAAGGAACTTTCAGCACGTAACATCGAACTTTATTCAGACCACACCGCGTTTGAATTAGTGACACCAACTGAAACAGTGGAGGTCACTTTACCAGTCCTTGGAGCGTACAACGTTTCAAACGCACTTTTAGCCATTGAAATTGCACGCACATTAGACGTTCCACTTTCAGACATCGTGTCAGCCTTAGCGAACTTCGAATTGACGAAGAACCGTACGCAATGGGTGAAAGGCCAAAACGGAGTAGCCATCTTGAATGATGCTTACAACGCTAGCCCAATCGCGATGAAATCGGTGATTAAATCATTCGTTTCTGTTGAAGCAACAGGCCGTCGCGTTCTCGTTCTTGGGGACATCCGCGAACTCGGTGAACATTCAAAAGAATTACACGCGAGCATCTCAGAAGTCATTTCTCCAAGCGAAGTCGCACTTGTGTACTTGTACGGCGAAGAAATGGAAGCACTCTATGATGCGTTGAAAGACCAGTTCGATTCAACTGCTCTTCACCATTACATGGACAAAGAAGCTTTGATTGCTGACTTGAAGGCTGAACTCAAAGAAGGCGACCAAGTCCTTATCAAATCAAGCAACGGCACAGGCTTACTAGCAGTTGTCGATGCCCTAAAAGCAGAATAATAAATGTAAAGTAAAGCGAGAGACGTATCACCGTCCCTCGCTTTTTTCGTCCCCTCCCTGAGAACTAGTTATTATAAAGTGTCCCATTTCTCAACCGCACCACGAGAAGCAAACACTCCCGCCTCCTCCCGCTTTTTATAGTTTGGAATGCGCTGTGATTACGGGCGGAAAATCTAGCGGATTCAATAGTAGCAGTAATGGGGAATCGCATTAAATGCGAATTAGCTGGAGTTAGAAATTTATTTCTTACTCCAGCTTTGAGGCTTTAAAGGTGAGAGACGAAAGGCTCGAACCGTTGCCCCATTACAGCTATTATTGAAAAATCCGCAAGGATTTGAAGCCCGTAAAGTCTTATTCCTTAAGCATTTTCAAAGAATAAAAAGCAGGAGTCGGCGGTCTGTATTCTTTGCATTCTCGCTGGATGCGTGCTATACTATTCGCTGAGTTGAGAAATGTACACACATTTATAATAGATAGTTTGAAATTTAAACGATTGTAGAAGTCTGGGGCTCTTACGAAAAGCTCCAGGCTTTTGTTATGAAGGGAAATCCCTCGTGTGCTTCTCACCGAAGTATCCAAGGAGGAAAATATGAAATTTAATGAATTAGGATTGGATTCTGCCTTACTAGAATCTATCGAAAAAATGGGGTTTGAAGAAGCAACTCCAATTCAAGCACAAACCATTCCAAAAGCGCTAGCAGGTTTAGATGTGATTGGACAAGCGCAAACAGGGACTGGTAAAACAGCCGCATTTGGTTTGCCAATGCTTCAAAAAATCGACCCAAGTAAAAAAGGCGTACAAGGACTTGTCATCGCACCAACTCGTGAACTTGCGATTCAAACACAAGAAGAATTGTTCCGTCTCGGACGCGACAAAAAAATTCGTGTACAAGCTGTTTACGGTGGAGCGGACATTAACCGTCAAATTCGCCAATTAAAAGAAAATCCACAAATCGTTGTGGGAACTCCAGGTCGTCTTTTAGACCACATTTCACGCCGTACATTGAAACTTGCGACAGTGGAAACACTTGTCTTAGACGAAGCGGATGAAATGTTAAACATGGGATTCTTGGAAGATATCGAATCGATTATCAAACAAGTTCCAGAAAACCGCCAAACGCTTTTATTCTCTGCGACAATGCCAGATGATATTAAACGTATCGGTGTTCAATTTATGAAAGATCCAGAACATGTTCGTATCAAATCAAATGAGATGACGGCGACATTAATCGATCAATATTTCGTAAAATGTAAAGACTACGAGAAATTCGACATTATGACACGTTTATTAGACGTTCAAACGCCTGAATTAACCATCGTATTCGGACGTACAAAACGTCGTGTAGACGAATTAGCACGCGGACTTGAAATGCGTGGCTACCGTGCAGAAGGAATCCACGGAGATTTAAGCCAACAAAAACGTATGAGCGTTCTTCGTGACTTCAAGAACAACCATTTAGACATCTTAGTCGCTACAGACGTTGCGGCACGTGGGCTAGATATCTCGGGCGTAACGCACGTGTACAACTACGATATCCCACAAGACCCAGAAAGCTATGTACACCGTATCGGACGTACAGGCCGTGCTGGGCAAGAAGGAATGTCAGTTACATTCGTGACACCAAACGAAATGGATTACTTACGTGTGATTGAAGAATTAACACGCAAACGTATGACAAGCCTTCGTCCACCAACGCAAACAGAAGCCTTGGAAGGACAAACAAAAACAGCCATTGAATCCATCGACGAAATGATGAAAACTGTGGAACCAAGACGTTTCAAAGAAGCGGTGTCTTACTTATTAGACGAGTACGAACCAGAAGAATTGGCAGCTCTATTACTCAAGAGCATGATTAAAGACCCAACTGAAATTCCAGTTAAAATCACGCCAGAACGTCCATTGCCTAGCCGCAAACGTGGCAACAGCCGTGGAAACTACAACCGTAGCGACCGTAAAGATAACCGCGGACGTAACGGAAAAGGAAGCTTCAAGCGTAAAGAAGACCGTCGTGGCCGTGGCTTAGAAGATGAATATACACGCGGATATAAAGGGAAAGATTCTCGCCGCCGTAACAACAAAAAGAAATCTGACAAAGGATTTACCATCCGTCAGAAATAATGACTGAAGCAGACTAGCGAAATGCTAGTCTGCTTTTTTGAAATCTCATATTGACAGCATCTGCTATAAAACGGTAATATAAGGAAAAAACATGTGAGGTAGAAGTAAATGGGTGCTCGATTGAAAAAACCGCTTTGGGTTCTATTCTTTTTTGTAGCGTATACTGTCATACGCGGGGGAATTGAATTTGTGTTCAAAATGAATTTGTGGAATCTAGGTCGTCAAGCGGATATGTGGGAGTTAATTGTGACGATTATTTGCGTTGGCATTTTGGTATTTTGTATGTACAAAGTACATACAAAATTATTTAAGCCAACAGTAAAAAGAAAGTTTCAACTGATGGATTTAATTTTTGTGTTTGTAACGTATATTACTCTCATTTTTTCTGACTATTTGATTTATAATTTGTGGAGTTCAATGGCGTACGGGACAGGTCATCAAAACTAGTTGATTATTTCTTTAGGGCGAATCTACCTCTTACAACAGATAAATATATTTTTGCTTTAGCGGCACTAGATATCGTTTGTTTTGCACCTTTGCTCGAAGAATTTCTTTTTAGAGGTTTTCTGAATAATTTGCTCCGAGGAAAAGTGAATGCTTTTGTTAGAATGTCTATCGTATCAATTCTATTTGCAGTTGGTCATATGCCATATATCCATAATTGGATACAGTTTCTAGCTTATCTTATTGGTTCTATTGTTCTTTTCCTTGTGTATGAACGAAGAAGAAGTTTGTTTGACGCAATCCTATTACATAGCCTTCTTAATGGACTTCTTGTGATCTTGTTCATCGAAATACCGAGACATTTCTTTTAGAAGATTAGTCAGTGACTTCTGTTAAGGGAGTCACTTTTTTTGTAGAAATCTTTTTGATTTTAGGTTCATTTTAGTTTTAAGGAGTATTCTCTTATTAAGGAAGACGTCCAAAGAAAAAAGCGCTTTTCTTTCAATAGAACAGTGTTTTGACACAATAAGGAAAAGAGGGATACAATCATAACTGTTTTAACTAAAATCAGACCAAAAGAACCATTAAAAGATTTAAAGTGGGTTGACATCCTCATCGTGACAATCATCATGTTCGGGGAGTTTAACATTCGTTCCACACAACAATTTCTACAGAGTTTACAACCAGTGACGGAAGTGATCCAACCGTATACCGAGACGACAACGTCCTATAGCGAAGGAGCAGCGTATTCGAGTAATTTTACGCTACAGTTGATATTACTAGCGATTGCACTCTTGTACTTAGTCATCCGTCATTACGACTTCAAGCAGTTGAAGATTCGTTTTCACTGGTCCGTACTTATCTGGGTACCGGTATTATTCACGATGGTCGGACTGTTCGGCGACTTCGTAACAACGCTGAGCGGCGAATACAACTACTTCGACCCAGCACTCGTTCCGTTCATGAACCCACAGGAAATCATCAATAAGTTCTTAGCGTTATCTCCAATGGCCATCGCTTATGGTCTGTTAAATGGATTCTACGAAGAGTTCTTCTTCCTTGGATTAATGACATCGGTGAAGGAAGAAAATCAGTGGAAGGCTTTAGCGTTCTCAACACTGGTTCGTTTCTCATTCCACACGTATCAAGGAATGTTGTGGGCAATTGTTATCGGAGTCGTGTATGGATTGTTCTACTACTTCATGTACAAAAAAGTGGTCAAAAACCTATTACCATTCTTCCTTATGCACGCATTAGCAGATATGTTTGGTTCAACCTTCATCTATTTATTAATCGCATGGGCATACTAACGTTTTACAAAGCGCATCCTGGACAGGGTACGTTTTTTGTTGTTGAAAAGCTGCAATTACCATATATGGTAATTGCGTGTTGGAGTGGAGTAAAAACATTGTAAAATCAAGCTTCTTTCTTATGTGTGAGAGGGAGGGTTATGGTATGATAGCGCTAGTGATATCAGTAAAAGCGAGGAGACTTTCAGATGTATTATGTAAAAAACCAACGTAATGGACAAGAAATCTACGATGCAACGACAAACTTAGCCATCGAATATTTCTTATTAAACGAAAAGAAACTCGATGAACCAATTTTGTTATTTTATGTTAACGAAAATGCGATTATCATCGGGAAAAACCAAAATACCATCGAAGAAATCAATCAAGATGGTGTAGACAAACTGGGCGTACAAGTGGTTCGTCGTTTCTCAGGTGGTGGAGCCGTGTATCACGATATGGGAAATATCTGTTTCTGCTTCATCACAGAAGATGATGGCGATAGCTTCCGTGATTTCGGAAAATTCACAGAACCTGTGATTGAAGCCCTCCATAAAATGGGAGCAACAGGGGCAGAGTTACAAGGACGTAACGATCTTCTCATCGATGGCAAGAAATTCTCTGGAAATGCGATGTACTCAAACAATGGCCGTTTAACAGCGCACGGAACATTAATGCTGGATCTAGATGTGAGCATTTTGCCACAAATTTTACGTCCAAAACAAGAGAAAATCGCGTCAAAAGGAATCAAGTCAGTTCGTTCACGCGTAACCAATATCAAACCTTACTTAGCGCCTGAATATCAAGACTTAGACATCTTACAATTCCGAGAAGTGCTCTTGAAAAACATCTTCAATGTGGAAGATACATCAACGATTAAAGAGTATGTTCTAACGGATGAAGACTGGGTGCGTGTAGAAGAATTACGCAGCAAGTACTTCAACAACCCAGATTGGAACTACGGAAAAAATCCAAAATTCGAATTCAAGCAATCAAAACGTACACCAGCCGGACAAATCGAGTTCAGCTTGAACGTTGAAAAGAATGCTATCAAAGACATTAAAATTAACGGAGACTTCTTCGGCCTTGGAGAAATCAGCGATGTAGAAAAAGCGCTAGTGGGCGTAGGCTACAACCGCGAAGACTTAACAAAAGCCTTCGAAGCCATCGACATCCGCCGTTACTTCGGTAATGTGACAGTGGACATCCTAGTGAACCTATTACTAGGGGTAGAAGAATAAAATAGAATACTCGGCTATAGAGGCCGATGAAGTGGAACCTAGCAGTCATGCTGGGTTCTTTTTTTTGCTTGCGCGTATAGTAAAAGCCGAGGTGGAGCAGTATAATATAGATGAGTTCAGGAATCCGTTTTTAGGGAGAGGGGTTGTTGGAAATGAGGCCAAAAATTAGAGGAATTGGAACTGTTGCGTTAGGTATCATCAGCGGTGCGAATGCAATCTATCAACTAGTATTTCGTCAAGATATCGTGCTGTTAATTGTGAGTGCAATGGTTAGTGTGCTAGCCTTTTATATTTTTGTGAATCGGGATAATCCGGATAAGAAGGATCAGCTCCAAAAATTCAGTCACGCAGGAGTTGTCTTCTTTATTGGTATGGTAGCCACTATTGCTTTTATCCTCTTCATGAATTATTTCTTTGGGTTTGAGCAATGGGAGTCGTGGCAAAAATCCGTCGTTAGAGTCACGTTTGTCTTTGGGTTAGTGACGGTAGTGAATCGATATTTTAAAGAATAATAGTTTTTATGGAGGGGTCATATGGCACTTTTACACGTTTCATTTTTTTCAAAAACTTTAATGAGAACCATCCCGCTGTCAGTCTACTTGCCTAGCGATGCAGTGGACTTTAATAATCAGTATCTCTCGGAAGGTCCGTACAGAGCGTTGGTGTTGCTTCACGGAGTATTGGGCAGTGAACAGGACTGGGTCAATCAGACGCGCATTCTTCGATACGCTAAAGAGAAAAATCTCGTCCTCATCATGCCTTCTGGGGAAAATCATTTTTACGTAGACCAACCGTGGAACTATACGAACTTTGGAGAATTTATCGGGGTGGAGCTTCCAGAAATCTCACGCCGAATGTTTCCTATTTCTAGAAAACGGGAAGACTTGGGTATTGCCGGACTTTCGATGGGTGGATACGGGGCGCTTCGAAACGGCATCAAATATCCCGACACCTTTAGCGTCATTGGGGCGTTCTCTAGCGCGATTAAGAAACAGGCACTTCCACCAGAAGAAATCCCTGAAGCACCGTTCTTTTTAAGAAAAAGCTTTTTGGAGGCGGTCTTCAAAGATGAGGAGACCTTTGTGGCGGAAGGCAATCAGTTGTATCATGCCGTCCAAACAATGGAGCGTAAGGACGCGCTCTCGGTCTTTATGGCATGTGGCACGGAAGATTGGCTGTTGGAAGACAACCGTAGCTACAGCAGCTTTTTGAAAGAACAAGGAGTGTCGTTAACGTATCAAGAACACGCTGGTGGACACGAATGGGATTTCTGGGACTGGGCGATGAAACAGTTCTTAGACTGGTGGATTTCAGAAGATGCAGACCAAGGCGTGTCGAGCGGGAACGTGAAATCGTAAGACGAGCGCGATATTGTTGCAAGCATCGGGTTTGAATGGTAGAATATTTTGTATATTAGAGCGATGAACAAGAGGAGTAAAATGACTTTGTTTACAAGCGAGGGAAGACTTGGTGCAACTTCCTAGCAAATTCATTTGAAGGTAGCTTGTGAGCTTACTCTACGAAAAGAAGTAATAGAGTACGGAGACACGACACTTCGTTACCAACATCGAGGCGTAATAAATGATTACGCGAATATTAGGTGGTACCACGAATTTAATCGTCCTATGGAGAGTGTCTTCATAGGATTTTTTTATTGGACACAAACAAGATACAAGGAGGAAAATCAATGGCTAAAGAAATGTCATCTAAGTTTCAACCACAAGAAGTTGAAGCTGGTAAATATCAATGGTGGGTTGATTCAGGCGTCTTCCATCCAAACGAAGATCCAAACGCTGAACCTTATTCAATCGTTATCCCGCCACCAAACGTAACAGGGAAATTACACTTAGGACATGCTTGGGACGTAACGTTACAAGACATGATTATCCGTCAAAAACGTATGCAAGGGTTCGACACTTTATGGTTACCAGGGATGGACCATGCTGGGATTGCAACTCAAGCAAAAGTAGAAGAAAAATTACGTGGTGAAGGCTTATCTCGTTATGACCTTGGCCGTGAGAAGTTCCTTGAACAAACATGGGAATGGAAGGAAGAATATGCCAGCCATATCCGTGAACAATGGGCAAAAATGGGGATTTCTGTAGATTACCGCAGAGAGCGTTTCACATTAGATAAAGGGTTATCTGACGCCGTGAAGAAAGTCTTCGTAACTTTATACGAAAAAGGCTTAATTTACCGTGGTGAATACATCATCAACTGGGACCCTAAAGCGAAGACTTCATTATCTGATATCGAAGTAATTCATAAAGACGTAGAAGGCGCGTTCTATCATATGAACTACCCTCTAGCAGACGGAAGTGGATTCCTAGAAATCGCAACGACTCGTCCAGAAACACTTCTTGGAGATACAGCAGTTGCGGTTCACCCAGACGATGAACGTTACCAAGCGCTTATCGGTAAAACAGTCATCTTGCCGTTAGTGAACCGTGAAATTCCAATTATCGCTGACGAATACGTGGAGCAAGATTTCGGAACAGGGGTTGTAAAAATCACTCCAGCGCATGACCCGAACGACTTTGAAGTAGGGAACCGTCATAACTTACCTCGTATTAACGTGATGAACGATGATGCGACAATGAACGAGTTAGCCGGTAAATACGAAGGCATGGACCGCTTTGCTGCGCGTAAAGCCATCGTGAAAGATTTAGAAGAAGCTGGACTTCTTGTAAAAATCGAAAAACATTTACACAGCGTTGGTCACTCTGAGCGTACAGATGTCGTGGTTGAACCACGTCTTTCAAAACAATGGTTCGTTAAAATGGGACCTTTGGCAGAGCAAGCCATCAATGCGCAACGTGCAGAAGGCGACAACACTGTAAACTTCTATCCACCACGTTTCAATGATGCGTACTTACGTTGGATGGAAAACATTCACGACTGGGTAATTTCACGTCAATTGTGGTGGGGACACCAAATCCCAGCTTGGTATCATAAAGAAACAGGCGAAGTATACGTAGGCATGGAAGCGCCAAGCGATATCGAAAACTGGACACAAGATCCAGACGTATTAGATACTTGGTTCTCATCTGCGTTATGGCCATTTTCAACAATGGGTTGGCCAGACGAAGATGCAGCTGACTACAAACGTTACTATCCAACAAACACACTTGTAACAGGATACGACATCCTTACTTTCTGGGTAAGCCGTATGATGTTCCAAGGGTTAGAATTTACAGGCAAACGTCCATTCAAGAACGTTTTAATCCACGGATTGATTCGTGACAGCCAAGGACGTAAGATGAGTAAGTCTCTTGGAAACGGGGTTGACCCAATGGAAGTCATCGAGCAATATGGTGCCGATGCGCTTCGTTGGTTCTTAGCAAACGGTTCTGCTCCAGGGCAAGACGTTCGTTACTCAACAGACAAGATGGATGCTGCATGGAACTTCATCAACAAGATTTGGAACGCAAGCCGTTACGCGTTAATGAACGTGGGCGACTTAACTGTGGACCAAGTGGATATTACTGGTGAGAAGACTCTTGCGGATAAATGGATTTTAACACGCTTAAATCAAACGATTGGCAAAGTGACAGAACTCTTCGAGAAATTCGAATTCGGTGAAGCAGGACGTCTCCTATATCGCTTCATCTGGGATGATTTCTGTGACTGGTATATCGAAATGTCGAAAGAAACATTAGCAGGGGACGACGAAGCTGCGAAATTAACAACACGTAGCATTCTTGTATATGTATTAGACAACACATTACGTCTATTACACCCAATCATGCCTTTCGTTACAGAAGAAATCTGGCAATCTGTTCCTCACGTTGGGGAATCATTAGTGGTAGCAACTTATCCAACAGTTCACCCAGAACAAATGGACGAAAAAGCAGCCGAAGAAATGGAATTCTTAATGGACTTCATCCGTTCAGTACGTACCGTTCGTAACGAAATGAACACACCATTATCAAAACCAATTAACATCATTGCGAAAGTGAGCGACGCAGCGCACTACGCAATCTTGAAAGAAAATGAATCTTACATTGCACGCTTCTCAAATCCAGAAGAATTCGTGTATGGTGAAGACGTTGAAGCGCCGTCTGATGCGGTAACTTCAGTGATCACAGGTGCTGAAATTTACTTGCCATTAGCAGGATTAATCAACATCGAAGACGAAATCGCTCGTCTTGAAAAAGAAGCAGAGAAATTGCAACAAGAAGTGGATCGTGTCGAGAAGAAATTATCGAACGAGAAATTTGTGGCGAAAGCTCCTGCAGCGGTTGTTGAAGCTGAACGTGCAAAAGGTGCGGACTATCAAGCACAACGTGAAGCCGTGTTAGAACGTATCGCAACATTAAAGAAAATCTAATCCGTTTGAACGGCGCAGAGAGCGTATGAAGTGTCATGCGCTCTCTTTTGTATGTTCCGGTGGGCAATTTTCTGTTATGATAAATGAGGAAAACAGGAGGTGAGTGAATGATTCAAGAGTGGTTAAAAAAGAGCGAGAGTATTCCGCGCAAACATGGATTGTACCGCATGGAGGCTATCCTAGAAGCGCTTGGAAATCCAGAACGTGAATTGAAGAGTATTCATATTGCTGGGACGAATGGAAAAGGATCCACAGCTGCGATGATCACGGCCTTTGCGAAGGCGCATGGATTGCGAGTTGGGACATTCACTTCACCGCATATGGACAGTATTAGAGAACGAATCCAGCTAGACGGAGTGCCTCTGGAAGAAGAGCCGTTCTGGCAAGCCGCATCGGTGGTAAGAGAGGTGGAGAGGTGCTTATTCGAAGAGTGGGGAGCCTTTAACTATTTTGAGATTTTAACGGCGATGATGTTTGTCGTGTTTCAACAGGAAGCCGTCGACCTTGCGATTATTGAAGTCGGGATTGGCGGTCTGTTGGATAATACGAATGTTGGGCATCCACTCGTCAGCGTCATTACGACGATTGGGTTGGACCATCAAGATTTACTCGGAAGCACGTTAGAAGAAATTACCGCGCAAAAAGCAGGCATTATTAAGTCTGGACAACAAGTGGTCGTCGGGCCAGTCAGCTGTGAATGTATGGATGTGATTCGTGGAGTCGCTAGTGAAAAAGGCGCAACAGTGCAGGCGTTTGGCGAAGACTTCTTTCTAATTGAAGAGTCGTATCAAGATTCTTCACTGACGATTCCGCTGAACCAACTAGCTCTCCAAGGAGCCTTCCAGAAGGAGAATGCGACCGTTGCGATTCGAGCATTTCGCGCGTGGATGGAAGTCACTGGAAGAAGTGCGCAGGCCGAATTCATCGAGGCAGCTCTACGAGTTGTTTCATGGCCAGGGCGCATGGAAGTCTTGCAAGACACACCGCTTGTGATGATTGACGGTGCTCATAATTTACCAGCCATCGAGCGACTCGTACAAAACATGACGGCGAGCAAAGCTAAGAAACAGACGCTGTTATTTAGCGCGCTCACTCGAAAAGATAGTCAACAGATGCTTGCAAGATTGCAGGAAGCTCTTCCCGATGTGAATATTATCTTAACGAGTTTCCATCCTTCAAGAGGCCTGTCGATTTCAAGAAGTGACGTGGAAGCGTACTTGGATTCTCCCAAGGTTTCCTATGAAGAAAGCTTTGAAGAAGTCATCGACCGTTTCGCCAGTTCAAAAGACAACGAGAGCGAATTATGGGTAACAGGCTCATTGTATTTTATCGCCGAAGTTCGACATTGGTGGAAGAACCGTAAGCCCAAAGAAGAATAGACATCGTAACTCTTTGTAGAGAAAACAAAGAGGAAGTGTCACAATGATTGAATCAAAATTATTAGAAGTGCCTTTAAGCGCCATGCCACGAGAACGCCTCGAACGGTATGGCGCTAAAGTGCTTGAAACGCATGAATTACTCGCGATATTACTACGCACGGGGTCCAAGGATTTAAATGTCTTGCAGCTTGCAGTTGTTGTCTTAAACACCTTCGAAGACTTGCATTCACTGAAGATGGCGAGCCTGGATGAACTCATGAACATTAATGGAATCGGTCGGACCAAGGCGATTGAACTAAAGGCAGCGATGGAACTGGGTGTGCGCTTAAGCAATGCCGCTCAAATGAAACTCGGGAAGATTACGTCCTCCAAGATGGCTGGCCAGTGGATTGTGCAGGAGTTGAAGGATGCCTATCAGGAACATCTCATCGCCTTGTATTTGAACACGAAAAACGAGATTATCAAGAAGAAAATGATTTTCATCGGTGGACTGAATAGTGCAGTGGCGCATCCACGCGAAATCTTCCGTGAGGCAGTACGGTTTTCGGCGGCTCGCGTCATTATTGGGCATAATCACCCAAGCGGGAACCCCGAGCCCTCGCAAGCGGATATCGATTTTACGCGTCGCTTGATGGAGTGCGGGGAACTCATGGGCATCGAGCTTCTGGATCATTTTGTCGTCGGAGGAGAGGAGTATATTTCATTAAAAGAATTCGGGGCTTTTTAAAAACGGTTCAAAAGAATGTGAAAAGTTGAATTTTGAAAAAGATGAAAGCAGATTGTTTTCGATTTTCACGAAAAATATTATTGAAAATTAACGAAACGATTCGGAAAAAACGCACAAAACAGCATTTGTTCCACTTAATTCTCAGTGAAATCGGAAATACTCTTGTAAATTTGTCTGTGAGATGTTATACTTATGATGTGTTTTTGTTAGGTATAGAAATTGTGTAAGGTATTACTCCTTTCGAACCATTAGCAAGAATATGAATAACAAGTGCTATGGCACAAGGAGGAAATGTTCATGGAACAAGGTACAGTAAAATGGTTTAACTCAGAAAAAGGTTTTGGGTTTATCGAACGTGAAGGTGGAAACGATGTATTCGTACACTTCTCAGCAATCCAATCAGAAGGATTCAAAACATTAGAAGAAGGACAAGCAGTTCAATTCGATGTTGAAGAAGGCGCTCGTGGACCACAAGCAGCTAACGTAGTTAAACTATAATTTAACTTAAACTTTGATGCCACCGGTTTTCCGGTGGTTTTTTTGTGCGCAAAAACAGAAGAGTCGAAGCCTAAAATGTACAAATTTGGCCATGTCCATATATGGCCTTTTTAGCTTTCATTTAGTTGACGTACCAACATTACTTTAGTACACTCAAATTAATTTTGAGGAGGAACATCATGGAATTTATTATTGTTGGTTTAATTATCGTCGGGGTTCTTATTAGCTTGATTCCAGAGCGAAGATCCATCTGGTTTGGAGCGCTCAGCTTTGGTTGGTTTCTAGCGTTTTATACTATTGTTTTCATAACTGTTACACGTTACCTCGAGATAGAGGCAGGTTCCTTAGGAGACTTTATCGCTATGGGATTTCTCTTTCTTCCGTTCTTAGCAATCTTACTTTTACCAATCTGGGGAACATTATTTTTACTGGTGTCCGGGGTTCGTTTGATTCAGCGAGAAGGTTTCAGATTTACAAATCTATTAGCATTAGGACTGGGCATTGCTCTTGTCGTTTATTTATTCTTCAACCCGCTCTTACAAGTTACCGAATCAAATGTTTGGCTCGTAGGACTAATGCGCGTACTTATTGCGACAGGCATCTTCTTTGCGGTCGAGTTGGTGATGTATTTCCTAACGACTTTTGCAAATAGCGTGCATATGAGACGCTATAAGTTCGATCATATTATCGTCCTTGGCGCAGGCCTAATCGGTGAAAAAGTAACGCCACTACTGGCCAGCCGCATCAATCGCGGTATTGCCATTTGGAAGAAACAAGAAAAGCCATGTTACTTAATTATGAGTGGTGGTCAGGGAGCCGATGAAGTGATTTCTGAGGCAGAAGCGATGAAACGATACGCTGTAGAACAAGGGGTTCCAGAAGAGTGGATTATCATGGAAGACCAATCAATGAATACGGAGCAAAATCTCCAAAACTCTTATGGAATCATCAAGGAACGTTGCCCAGAATCCAACCATAGAGCTGCCATCGTAACGAACTATTTCCACATTTTCCGCGCTGTCGTTCTAGCTAGAAAAATGGGGTACAAATGCGTCGGCTACGGTGCAAGAACGAAACTCTATTATTCTCTCAACGCCTTTATCCGCGACTTTATCGGATATGTCGCCTTAACATGGAAAAAACAACTCCTCGTACTAGTTCTCTTCTTACTAGTCATCAATTTCTTTACCATCATTGAATACGTTAACAATTTCGTCATCCAAGCAGCTCTCTAACCGAGCTGCTTTTTTTGTCCCCTTCTCAAGAATTTCTTTTTATTCTTTTGTACTTTTTTATCCCATAAGTTGGTTTCAATATTTTAGCGTATTTTTGTCAAAAGCTACCCTAGCTGGAATGGGAGAAACAATAGCGTATCGCCTGTTGAAAAACGAAGAGCCCTCGGATTCTATAGGAATAACAATAGCGGTTATAATCGATGTGAATTACTTACTCTGGAAATTTATTTCCTAGAGTCAGTTTGAAGCTCGATAGGAAACGAGACCTGGGCTCGTTCCGGTATAGCTATTGTTGTTCCTATGAAGATATCCGAAGGTGCTCGTAGTTTTTCAAAACAGCACAAAACATCTAATTGTTTCTTCCTTTCCAGCCGAAGGCTCACCAGTTTTTTACACAAAAAATATCACCAAAATATTACAGAAACCGTTTTTATGTTACGAAATAAAAAAGTTTCCTAAAAATCTATAAAATACAAGAATAAAAAGCCAAATTCTGCTATACTAGAATAGAATTCTTACAGCCAAGTCTGTAGAAGAATTATCTAAGGAGGAAACAGTGTGGTTGCATTAAATTTTAAAGCACAAAATATCGGAATTGACTTAGGCACAGCTAACACGATTGTTTATCTAGAAGATGAGGGAATCGTCACACGTGAACCTTCCGTTGTTGCAAAAAATATCGTTACAGAAGAAATTATCGCAGTAGGAAAATCTGCATTTGAAATGATTGGTAGAACACCAGAAAATATCGTGGCATTACGCCCAATGAAAGACGGCGTAATCGCTGACTACAATACAACGACAGCAATGTTGAAATACTTCATTCAGTCGATTGTGGGCCGCTCATTCTTTAAACCAGTGGTCATTATTTGTGTGCCAAGTGGCATTACAGACGTTGAAAAGAGAGCCGTTTTAGACGCGACAAAATATGCAGGAGCTAAAGAAGCGTACGTGGTTGAAGAACCATTCGCGGCTGCAGTGGGGGCAGGACTTCCTGTCACAGATCCAACTGGAAGCATGATTGTCGATATCGGTGGCGGTACGACAGACGTGGCGACGATTTCGCTTGGAGGAATCGTGAATAGCCGTTCGATTCGTGTCGGAGGAGACGAGTTAAACGAGTCTATCGTGCAGCACGTTCGTAAGACGTACAATTTACTAATCGGAGAACGTACAGCTGAAGAATTAAAAATTACGCTTGGTTCAGCTTCTATTGAAAAAGCACAAGGAAGCATGCAAGTGCGTGGTCGTGACATGGTCACAGGATTACCACGTGTTGTTGAAGTGCCTGCAAAAGAAATTGCAGTTGCGATGAGTGAAATCATTCATCAAATTTTAGACGCAGTAAAAGATGTATTGGAACAAACACCACCAGAAATTTCTGCGGACGTTATTGATCATGGAATCGTGTTAACAGGTGGAGGCGCAATGCTTCGTCACCTTGCTGAGATGATTTCGAAGGAAACGCAAGTACCAGCCTTTGTGGCCAACGATCCACTTGATTGTGTGGCACTAGGAACAGGTGCGATTTTAGCAAATCCATCATTAATGAAAAAATAGAGTCCGTTGAAAAATAAAAAAAGAGGAGTGATGATGTGAATCCAATTTTTTCAAATAAGAAACTAATTGGTTGGGTAATCGGAATTATCACGGCATTAGCCTTGATTATGTATTCCGTTACTTACGGTAGTAATATCGTGACTCAAGGTGTTAATGATGTAACCAATATTCTAGGAAGATTAGTCTCTTATCCAGCAAATAGTATTAATGATTTTATCGATAGCGTGAATGACTTATCAAATACGTATCAAGAAAATCAATCCTTAAAACAAAAAATCGATACCATTCATGAATTAGAAGTTCAATTGAGTGAGTTAAAACGTGATAACCAAAAAATGAAGGAAACGCTCAAGTTGCAAGATACGCTGAACGATTATACGTTAGTGAATGCGACGGTTATTGCGCGTAATCCTGATACATGGCGTGATGTCATTACGATTAATAAAGGGTCAAATGACGGCATCCAACCACAAATGTCTGTTATGAGTGATAACGGGCTTGTAGGGAAAGTCATGGACGTGAATCCAACGAGTGCACGTGTAGCGTTATTATCAAATGCCGATAATACATTAGTGCGTGTGGCGGCGATGATTCAAAACGAAAAAGAACCAATCTACGGAACCATCACTGGCTATGACGATAAAACGAATATGTTAGTGATGAGCCAAATTCAAGCAACGCAAGATATCAAAGTTGGGGATAAAGTCGTGACAAGTGGTCTTGGCGGTATTTCTCCAAACTCACTGTATATCGGTACGGTTGAAGAAGTGGCGATGGACCGTTTTGGCTTGTATAAAGAAGTGAAAATTCGTCCAGCAGCGGATACGAATGACGTTCGTTATGTGACAGTTGTTATTCGTACAAGCGAAAGCGAGGGGCGATAATGCGCATCTCAAAAAGAGTTTACTGGGTGTTATTTGTTTATATTCTTGCTTTCTTAGCCGATGGAGTGTTAACGAATCATTTTTCAAAATTGTTTCTATTCTCCGGCTATAGCTTAACGCCTCGAATGATTATTATCGCAGTTGTGTTGTTAAACTTCATGATTGACCAAAAGTCAATGTTCTGGTTTACAGTTGTTGCAGGATTTTTAGTGGACAGTTACTACTCAGGTGTCCTTGGTGTTTATATGGCGCTGTTTGCAGTGATTGTACGAATCATTAATTTGGTTCGCCCGAACATCCTTCAAAATCCATTTACATTAGGGCTAGCGCTAGTGTTCTTCTTAAGCTTCACCGAAGTCTCTGTTTACTTCGTGTATGCCTTACGAGGAGTAGCGAGCATGAGTTGGAACGAGTTCTTAGTAGTGAGACTCGGGGCAACCTTAATGTTAAACATCGTGATTTATTATATTTTATATCTCCCGCTTCGCAATTTTGCTAGATGGGTGAACTCAACTCCGGTCGTAAGTCCACATGACTTAATGAACCATCGTAGAGCATAATTTGAGAAAGGTTTGGCTGTTTGTGGCCAAGCCTTTTTGATTGCACGTTAATAGTACTGACAACGGCGATAGATATGGTATAATAAAGAGGATTAGTGTCAAGAGAAAGAGGAATTGAATGAAGAGAGCAACATTTTTAAAAGCAAGTCTAATCTCGAAGGGTATCATTGCGACCTGTGCGATTGTCGGTTTTCTAATGCAGATGACGCTTCACGGCTGGCATGGACTTCGTTACTACACGAATCAATCGAATCTACTCGTTGGATTGTTTATGGTGTACTTGCTATTGAAATACCGCAAAGACGGCCATTGGAGTAAGATGGACCTTCGATTGAAGGGTGGCGTTACGGTTGCGATTCTTCTAACGGGGCTGGTATATCACTTTATGTTAGCACCACAAAAGACAGCCGAAGAGTTCTGGACGATTGAGAATTTCCTATCGCACTATATTGTACCGTTTGGAACGTTAGCGGATTGCATCGTCTTTGATAAAGGACATTGCTACAAGTGGTATGATCCATTTACGTGGACGCTATTACCACTGATCTATGCGATTGTGTCTGTTGCGATTGCACTGACAACACGAATTCCGATTGGAAATAACAAAGATGGCCCATTCCCATATTTCTTCTTGAATGTGGATAAATATGGATTCGTCGGCGTCTTGCAATATTGCTTAGGATTAGCCGCAGCCTTCTTAATCGGCTCGTATATTCTTTTCGTATTTAAAAATGGATTCAAAACGAAGGAACGTTTATAAGAGAGGAGACTTTCATGGTTCGAGATATTGGAATCGACTTAGGAACAGCGAATATTTTAGTGTTCTTAAAAGATCGTGGAATTATTTTAAATGAACCGTCACTCGTTGCGCTAGATGAGCGTAATGGCGACGTGATTGCAGTCGGTGAACGTGCGTACCAAATGGTGGGCCGTACGCCAAAAGAAATCAATGTGCACCATCCATTAAAGGGTGGGGTGATTGCGGATATCGCAGTTACTGAGCAATTGCTTGAATTATTCATGCAAAAATTAAACTTAAATAGTTGGTTCTCAAAACCAGATATTTTGATTTGTACACCAACAAATATTACGACAGTCGAGCAAAAAGCGATTATCCAAGCGGCGATTAAATGCGGTGGACGTAATATTTACTTAGAGGAAGAGCCAAAAGTGGCCGCAGTCGGTGTCGGACTGGATATCTTCTCTCCAATTGGAAACATGGTCATCGATATCGGTGGCGGAACAAGTGATATTGCCGTTCTTTCAATGGGCTCAACGGTCACAAGCCGTTCGATTAAATTGGCTGGCGACAATATGGACTTTGCTATTTCGGAATATATTAAAGACAAATATCAACTCATTATCGGAGACCGTACCGCTGAAGCCATCAAGATGAATCTCGGTAGTGCGATTGAAGTGGAAAACGAGTCGGATATGATTGTTAAAGGTCGCGATATGACGACTGGTTTGCCGAAGACGGTAACGATTTATAC
>JABZYV010000060.1:0-4806 GCA_015264955.1 Streptococcus sp.
TGCACCAAGACTTAATTCAAAACCACCGCTTTACTGAAGTGGACTTCTTGAACGGATTTGTGGCTAGAAAAGGGAAGGAATATGGTATTCCAACACCTTACTGTCAATTGATTACAGAGCTTATCCACGCGAAAGAAGATATTTTGAAAGTTAAATAGTATAGCGATATAAAAGAACAACTCTAAGAATCAGTTTAAAATTGAAAGATTAATAGTGGGGCAGCGGCGAGAGCCTGTAGTCTCTCGCCTTCGGAGCCTCAAAGTAGAAGCAAAAACTTGCAGTTTTAGCTCCTACTAATTCGCATCCGATGCGATTCCCCACTATTCTTTCAATAAACTGATTCTTTTTCATTGTTCTTTTACGTGGATAGTAGTTCTAATTATCTCTTTTGCATCAACTAACAGTTAGGTAATAAAACACAGAAAAAGGAGCGAGGCGAAGTATGCCTGCGCTCCTTTTTGCGTTTAGCGTTTGCGGTAAATCTAGGGAGATTTATAGGAAATGTTCAACGATAATACGCACTGCTTCGAATGCGTTTTGAGATGCTTTTTCGAGTGTTTCCTCGAAAGTATCAGGGGCATCTCCGCCCACATGGTCGCTCACGCCACGCACGTTTAGTACGGGGATGTCATAGAAGCTAGCCACTTGTGCAATGGGTGCAGCTTCCATATCGCTTGCGACGATGTCTGGTAATTTTTCGCGAATCGTACTAACGGCATCGACAGAACTCATAAACGAGTCACTTGTTGCGATAAAGCCGCTTTGGATGTTAAATCCGCTCACCTTTTCGCGGAGTAGTCCGACCACTTTTTCATGTAAGTCTATATCAACAGGGTAGTCGGCTGGCATCTGAGGGACTTGTCCCCAGGCGTAGTCGAATCCAGTGGCATCCACGTCGCTATAGGCGAATTTCGTAGAAACGATGACGTCGGCCAAAGAGAAGTCTGGATTAAAGCTTCCCGTTGTCCCCGTATTGATGATGAGGTCGGGTTGGATCTTCTCGCATAACCAAGCCGCACAAGCCGCAGCGTTGGCTTTCCCGATTCCAGATTGTACGAGATACAAGTTCTCGTGGACTTCTAGGAGTCGGATTGGGCCTTTTGCAAAGACCACTTTTCCTGGTGCAAAATGGGCTTCGAATGGATGCAGCTCTTCTTTCATCGCTGCAACAATTGCAATCTTCATGGATTATTTACCCCACACTTCAGAAACAGGTTTCTTCACTTCAACTTTTGTTCCTGCAAACTTCTCAGAAATGTATTTTTGGATTTCTGGGTCGTGGTAGAGGTCCACTAATTTTTTGTATTCTTCTTTATCGGCATTTTCTGCTTTCACGGCAATCACGTTGATGCTTGTAATCGTAGATGCGTCTGCTTTTTCATAGAAAAGGGAGTCTTTCAATACGTTTAAACCACCTTCAAGGGCGATGGTGTTTCCGATAGCGATTAAATCAGTGTCGTCTAATACACGTACGCTTGTAGTGTCATCGATCAGTAAGAATTCAAGATTTTTCTTGTTTTCTACGATGTCGCTAGGTGTACCAGTGCCATCTTTGAAGTCACTTGGTAATTTAATTAAACCAGCGCTTTCTAATAAGCGTAGCGCACGAGTAGTGTTATATGGACTGTCTGGTAAAGCCACTTTCGCACCGTTTGGTAGGTCGTTTAGTGATTTTACCTTTTTAGAGTAAAGCCCCATTGGTTCAATATACGTAGTGCCAACTGGAACGACTTTGTTTGAGTTGGCTTCGTTAAATCCTTGTAAGTAGCCGATTGATTGGAAGGCGTTGGCATCAACTGTTCCGTCAGCCACGCTTTCGTTTAATGGCACACCGCCGTTAATTTCTTGTACTTCGATTTTTAGGCCTGCTTTTTTCGCTTGTTCAGACTCAGCGATGTGTCTCCAAATGTCTGCATCAGAGCCGACAGAAGCGATTTTCACTGTTTTAATTTCTGATGTTGAAGATTGAGCGTTTGATGAGCTAGCAGAACTTGAAGCGTTATTGCCACAAGCGCCTAAGACGAATACAGCAGAAAGGGCGATAAGTGATTTAGCGATAGTTTTTAATTTCATATTGGGGGTTCCTCCAGTCTAGGTGTCTAATGTTTCTTACTGAATGAGTGATTAAATGACTTTTCTCTCGAAAGGATCGATACTAATACCTTGTTCCAATACTTGTTTGGCGTATTCTTTGGCACCGAATAATGAATGGTCGCGGTAGTTTCCGCATTGTACGGCAGAGACGCCTTGGATATCTTCGAATTGAATTTTTTCGACGATTTCTTCTAGTGTTGATTTCAATGCGCGTGCGATATCTTCAGGAGAACGTTCTTCCCAAAGGATTAAGTGGAAACCAGTACGGCATCCAAATGGGGAGATATCGATGATGCCTTCCAAGCGGTCACGTAAGAGGTCTGCTAGTAAGTGTTCGAATGTATGAACGACACCTGTTGGCATTTCTTGTTTGTTTGGTTGTAAGAAGCGGATGTCAAAGTTTGAAATGACGTCGCCTTTCTTACCATGTTCGTTTGCGATTAAGCGAACGTAAGGTGCAATCACCTTGTTATGGTCTAGTGTAAAGCTTTCTACTTCAGCCATGTTGATTTCCTCCTAAGTTGTTTTGATGAAACGAAAATAAAAAAGCCCGCACTTCTAGCGCTTGCTAAAAGGACGAGTTGCAGTCGTGGTACCACCTTTGTTTGTCTTCGGGGGAGAAGACCTTATCCGTCTAGACGGATGGTTGATAACGGGAGTACCCGGATTGTCTTAAGGGTTCGGACAATCTGCTCAAAGATCATGTTCAAAAATAACGACTTGCTTACTCGCACCAACCGTAAGCTCTCTATGAAGTTTTATTTTTTACTCTTCTTTTCATTGCGTTTCAATATGTTATATAGATAGGATACCGGATAGTTTGTGAAAAGTCAATCTTAAAAACATACTTTTAGTTATAATTATTATTTATAGTTCGTTATTCATGGTTTTTATACCTGAAAACAGATGTAAAACAATATATCGTTCGGGTTTTGCTTTAATTCAACTTCCAAACGAATCATTTGGACTGTTTTTAGGCAAAAAGGTATCTAGATTGGAAAGATTATAGAATAGAGTGAAAATGTTCATACTTTACAGTATAATAGAACTATCTATTAAACAATGAAGGGTGACAACAATGACATTATTAGATGTACAACACGTACAAAAAGTTTATCAAACACGTTTTGGAGCCGCTGAAGTGACTGCGTTAAAAGATATTAACTTCTCAGTAGAAGAAGGCGAATATGTAGCAGTCATGGGGGAATCTGGTTCTGGTAAAACAACGCTATTAAATATTTTAGCGACACTAGACCGTCCAACAGATGGAACTGTGCTTTTAAACGGGGAAGACATTCAAAAGATTTCTGATAAAGTGTTAACAGAATTCCGTCGTGACCACTTAGGATTCGTCTTCCAAGACTTCAACTTATTAGAAACATTATCCGTGTATGACAATATGGTATTGCCACTTGTGTTAGCACGTCGTCCAATCGACGAAATGGAAAAGAAAGTTCAACCAATCGCTGAAATGTTAGGCATTGAGGACTTATTGAAAAAATATCCATATGAATTATCTGGAGGTCAACAACAACGTGTGGCAATCGGCCGTGCGATGATTACAGACCCAAGCTTACTGTTAGCCGATGAACCAACAGGGGCGTTGGACTCAAAATCAGCCAGCAATACCTTAGATTTATTCGATAAAATCAATCAAAACGGACAAACGATTTTAATGGTAACGCACAGTACTGTTGCCGCAAGTCGTGCCAAACGCGTTCTTTTCATTAAAGACGGTTTAATTTACAACCAATTGTACCGTGAAGGAAGAACGGACCAACAAATGTTTGAATTAATCTCAGAAACATTAACTGCGATGGCAAACAGAGGTGAGGAACATGTTTAATCTACTGCGTTCCATGGCGATTACGAACTTACGTAAGAACCGTGCTCTCTATGTACCATTTGCACTCGCAACGGTGATGGTGACAGTAGTTCTATATGTAACGAACGCACTGGCTGCAACACCGGAATTCGCTCACTTAGAAGGTGGGTCAGCGATGGCCAAGACTCTTGGCTTTGGTTTCGTCATCGTTCAAATCGTATCACTCGTCGTTATTTTGTATGCGAATGCCTTCGTGATGAAAAACCGTGCCAAAGAATTCGGTTTATACGGGATTCTCGGTCTTGACCGTAAGAATATTCAATTGCTCAGCTTGATTGAGTTAGTTGTCTTTGCCGCTTTAAGCATTGGTCTAGGGTTAATCCTTGGTGTGATTTTCCATGCGGCATCGTTTGCTATTCTATTGAAACTCATTCAATACGATATCGGTATTAAATATTCGTTCCAATTTGGAAGTATTATTGCCGTTCTGTTAACGATGGTGGCCATCTTCGTTCTTGTGTTCTTTTTAAATGCAGCGAAGATTTACATGAGCCGTCCGCTTGAGTTATTAAAAGAGAAGAAAAAAGGGGAGAAGAAAGGCCGCGCTGTTGCCGTTCGTGCCATCATCGGTCTTGGGATTCTTGGTAGTGCCTACTATATGTCACAATCCATCGAGTCGCCTGTTAAAGCTCTCTTATACTTCTTCTTAGCCGTATTATTAGTAGTCATTGCGACTTACATTTTATTCGACGCTGGTTCGATTGCGCTTCTATCCATCTTACAAAAGAATAAGAAGTTGTTCTATCAACCAACAAACTTTATTTCGATTTCAAACTTGCAATTCCGTATGCGTAAAAATGCTGCCGGACTTGCCAGCGTGTGTATCC
>JABZYV010000061.1:0-4342 GCA_015264955.1 Streptococcus sp.
GTAAGAGACGGTCAAATGAAAGGAGAAAACATTCATATTTTAGAAGAACTTCCACTTGCAGGAGGAAGCTTAGACGGAATCTTAAATCCAACACGCGGATTCATTATTCGTGGGGGACGTGAAATGGAAGACCACTTCGAGTGTTTATGGGATTTATTCAGATCAATTCCTTCACTAGAAGTCGAAGATGTCTCTGTGTTAGATGAGTTCTACTGGCTTAATAAAGAAGACCCTAACTTTTCACATTGCCGCGTGATTGAAAATAAAGGGCAACAAATCCCAGATGATGGCCAATTCACTTTAAGCGATAAATCAAGCGAAGAAATGGTGAAATTATATATGACCTCTGAATCTGAATTGCAAGGGTTAAAAATTACCGATGTATTCAGTGAAGAGTTCTTCGAATCAAACTTCTGGACTTATTGGGCTAGTATGTTTGCGTTTGAAAAATGGCATTCAGCCATTGAAATGCGCCGTTACATTTTACGTTTTATTCATCATATCGATGGTCTACCTGATTTATCTGCATTGAAATTTACTAAATACAACCAATATGAATCACTCGTTTTACCGCTCGTGAACTACTTGAAAAAACATAATGTTCAATTCGAATACGATACAGTCGTTAAAAATGTGATTGTTGAACATGTTGGAAGTGACATGATTGCCAAAGAACTTGTGTTAGAGGTAGGTGGTGTTTTAGAAACACGCAATTTAACAGAAAACGACTTAGTATTCGTGACAAACGGAAGTATTACTGCTGCAACAACATACGGAGATAACAATACTCCAGCTCCAATTTCAAAAGAATTAGGTGGATCATGGAGCTTATGGAAAAACTTAGCCAAACAAGATGAACGCTTCGGACATCCAGAAGTATTCTGTGAAAACTTGCCAGACCAAAGCTGGTTCGTTTCAGCTACAACAACTGTAAAAGACAAACGTATCGCTGAATATATTCAAAAAATCTCAAAACGTGATCCTTATGCTGGAAAAGTGGTGACAGGAGGAATCGTAACGGTTCGCGACTCAAACTGGATGATGAGCTACACATTAAACCGTCAACCACACTTTAAAGCACAAAGTAAAGATGAATTAGTCGTATGGATTTACGGATTATATTCAGGAATCAAAGGAAACTATGTGGAAAAACCAATCGAAGAATGTACAGGGATTGAAATTGCCGAAGAATGGTTATACCACATGGGTGTTCCAGAAGAATTAATTCATGAATTTGCTAGCGAAGGATGCAACACTGTTCCTTGCTACATGCCTTATATCACAAGCTACTTCATGGCTCGTAAAGATGGCGACCGTCCACTCGTTGTTCCAAATGGCTCTAAAAATATTGCCTTCATTGGTAACTTTGCAGAAACTCCACGAGATACAGTGTTCACAACTGAATATTCTGTTCGTACAGCGATGGAAGCTGTATATACATTGCTTGATGTCGATCGTGGTGTGCCAGAAGTGTTCGCTTCAGCTTATGACTTACGCGTTCTTACAAAATCAACAAACCGCTTGATGGATGGTAAGAAATTAGCTGATGTGAAAGTTCCGTTCTTAGTGAAATTATTTGAAAAACGTGCTGCAAAGAAAATCAAAGGTACGATGGTTGAAGAACTTCTCAAAGACGCAAACTTAATCTAATGAGTGAAACCTCTCTAAGTCTATTAGAGAGGTTTTTTCGTATCTTGTGTTGAGGTGATAGATATGAATATCGTTAGAACGAAAACGGGAGAATTGATTCATGCCACACAAATTAAAGAAGATGAAGTTTACTTTTGCCCGGAATGCGGGGAAGAAGTAACAAAGAAGGTTTCCAGAAATGGAGTCGTGTTCTTTTCACATATGCCTAAAAAACATCGGCAGGAAGAAACAATCGCACATCAAGAGGGGAAACATTTGTTGCTTGCGAGTTTAAAGAGTCATGGATTCCATGCAGAACTCGAACCTTATGTAGCATCTATTGAACAAATTCCGGATATCGTTGTGACAGAAGGAGAACGTGCGTGGTGCATCGAGTATCAATGCAGTGTCATTCCTACGGAAGAAATTATGGAGCGTACACGACATTTGGGAGAGATTGGCATGTCGGTTGACTGGGTTTTAGGGGAGAATTATGAGACTCAGCATAAATTGACGGACACCTTTAGTTACTTAATGAAATATCATCCACAACTCGGGAATTTCCTTATTTTCTTTGTGAATGGTGAGATGATCTTTCATACGCAAATCAAGGTGAAGCCTCGCTCGCAGCAGATGACGTTTCAAGTCGTACGAGTGCCGCTTTTATCGTTCTCATGGAAAAAATGGAGAAAGATGGTCGAGGATTCCGTTCCAGTCAAAGCGCATCTAAAACCTGTTGACACGATAGAATGGACACCAAGAGACACGATGCTCTTTAAGAAATTAGCCTCACCTCTGACAAGGTCGTTTCTCGTGAAGTTATATCGATGCAGGCAAACGCTGGAAGACTTGCCGAGCCGTTTCTTGACCTTTCCGATTTATACGGAGACGTTTAAAGTACCCAATCTAGTCTGGAAGGGACATGCGTGGATTCTGTTGGAACAAATGGCCTTTAAGGGAGACATTGAAATGATGGACTTTGTAAGGAGAGTAGAAGAAGTATGGCGACCACTGATGCGTCCCGTTCCAAATCCCCAAAGTCAGATGGAGGCGTGCCTCTGGGAGCTATTAGATGAGCTTTTAGCCGATAAAAAAATAAGGCTAGGGTATCCAAAATCAAAAATGAACCGTTTGCAAAGCAAGGGTGATTTTGGTAAAATATTAGTGAGTGTAGAGGGATGAATAGGCAAATAGAGATAATTATGGTAACTGTATATCCAATTATTTAATCCTTTCAACTATACTTGCAAAACGCATTTATAGGCATAATTATTTGATGAAGATTTGTCATCATCCTCCTATCTGGGGCTGTGGAAAAACCATGGCCCCTTCCTAGTTTGCTAGGGCAATATCAGGGCACGTATTGTGCAAGGAAAGGAAGTTTTACATGAAATATGCAGAAGAAGGATTACAATATCATATCCACACACGTAAAGGCGATGTAGGTCGATATGTAATTTTACCAGGGGACCCAAAACGTTGCGCGAAAATTGCAGAACATTTTGAAGATGCAAAACTAGTGGCTGATAACCGCGAGTATGTGACATACACAGGATACTTAGATGGAGAAAAAGTTAGTGTGACATCAACAGGGATTGGTGGCCCGTCTGCTGCAATCGCGCTTGAAGAATTAGTGCGCAGTGGGGCAGATACTTTTGTCCGTGTTGGAACATGTGGCGGAATTGATATCGACGTTAAAGGTGGCGATATCGTCATTGCAACAGGTGCGATCCGTACAGAAGGAACAACACGTGAGTACGCGCCAATCGAATTCCCAGCGATTGCAAACTACGATGTCGTAACAGCGCTTCTAAATGCTGGTAAGAGCTTAGGCTACACAACACATGCAGGGGTTGTTCAATGTAAAGATTCATTTTACGGACAACATGAGCCACAAGTGATGCCAGTAAGCTATGACTTACAAAATAAATGGGAAGCTTGGAAACGCCTAGGCGTGAAGGCTTCTGAAATGGAATCAGCAGCGTTATTCGTTGTGGCTAGCCATTTAGGAGTTCGCGTTGGATCTACTTTCCTAGTAGTAGGGAACCAAGAACGTGAAGCAGCTGGCTTATCAAACCCAATCGTTCACGATACAGAAGCAGCGATTAAAGTGGCTGTTGAAGCACTTCGTAACTTAATTAAAGAAGACCGCGCTAAATAAGAAAGAGGGATTTTATGGAAATCAAAGAGATTTTAAAAACAGTAGACCATACTTTATTATTACCAGCATCTACTTGGAGTGAAATTAAAGAAATTTTGGATGATGCGATGAAATACGAAACAGCATCAGCATGTATCCCAGCTTCTTTTGTCAAACGTGCCAGCGAATACGTGGATGGTAAATTAGCCATCTGTACCGTTATTGGATTCCCAAATGGCTACAGCACAACAGCAACAAAAGTTTTCGAAACAAAAGATGCCATTCAAAACGGTGCAAGTGAAATCGATATGGTCATTAATATCGGTGATGTCAAAGATGGACGCTTCGATGTAGTGGAAGATGAAATTCGTCAAATCCATGAAGCATGTAATGGACATATCTTAAAAGTGATTATCGAAACAGCGCTTCTTACAGAAGAAGAAATCATCAAAATGTGCGAAGTCGTGACAAAAGCAGGTGCGGAATTCATCAAGACTTCAACAGGTTTCTCAACTGCAGGTGCGACATTTGAGCACGTAGCATTAATGAAGAAACACGTTGGCGAAGGTGTTC